>JBBQRA010000001.1:0-84104 GCA_038215275.1 Bryobacterales bacterium
ATCGACGGCGAAAATCTCGGGTGCCTGCGTCTGCATGCGGAAGGCGAGTTCGAAAGCCTGAATGCGGGCTTCCATGTTGGGATCGTACTGCCGCATCTCGGCGTGGCGGCGGTTAATATTCTGGATCATGTCCAGCTCATACCGTTGCTGTTCCGAAGTGAGACCCTTGTTCACTAGGTACTGAATCGGCTCGGACTTGATCTCTTCCACCTTCATGCCGGAATGGCCGATCGGCGTGCCTTGAAAGGCGCCTGGCAGAAACGCCGAGCCAAAGTTCTTCGCCCCACCGTGTGACAGCGTCGGCTTGATGGTGATGTAGCCCGGCAGATCCTGATTCTCAGTACCCAAGCCGTAGACAGTCCAAGCCCCCATGCTCGGCCGTACAAACGTGGAACTGCCCGTGAACGATTGCAGCAACGCCGCGCCGTGATCGACACCTTCGCCCACCAGCGACCGAACTACGCAGAGTTGATCGACGCAGTCGCGAACATGCGGAAACAGATCGCTGACCAGAATCCCGCTCTTGCCACCCGGGCGAAACTCCCACGGCGACTTCATCAACGGTCCCGGGGCTTCATCGGCAAACGCGAGCGGACGCTTGATCGGCAGTGGTTTGCCATGATCGCGGACCAAGCGCTCTTTGAAGTCAAACGTGTCGATACTCGACGGACCGCCGTGCATGAACAGGAAGATCACTTTCTTAGCGCGCGGGGAAAAATGCGGCTTGCGAGGAACGAGTGGATTCGTCGAACCGCCCTCCGTCGTCGCAGCCTCCGCCATCATGCTGAGGAAGCCCAGATACCCTAAGCCACCGCCGGCCGCCCGGAACGCCGCGCGGCGCGACATCGGCTTCACTCGACGGGAGAAAACTTCCTGGATCGGATCTTTCGTTTTTTTGTCCATGGTTCTACCCTTCGTGCTCCGGTCCTTAGTCGACGTACATGAATTCGTTTGAAGCGATCAGTACGCGGCAGGCGCTCTGCCACGCATCAGCTTCGGTCATCTTGCCGGCAAACTTCTTCTGGAAGCTGTCGACGTAGCTCAGCATCGCATCGGCTTCGGCCGGCGAGGCGTCCCGGTTCAAGATCCGGGCGATCGCCCGGTCCACGCGCGGCCGCCCGGCCGGGACTTCCTTCACAAGGGATTCGGCCAACGTCTGCGCCTGGTCCGCTACAAACTTGCTGTTCATCATGAAGAGAGCTTGGGGCGCCACATTGGTAATGATGCGCCGGCCCTGTGGTGTGGTGGCATCACCGAAGTCAAATAAATTCAACAGTGCGGGCAAGTTCGCCCGGCGCAGCGGGAGATACACCGTCCGGCGCACCTGTTCTTCCGGGTTAATGCTCAGACGGCCGTTCGAGTTTTCACCGTCCGTCCCGAAGCCACTCTGCATTGAACCGCCCATGGTCAGATCGAGTTTGCCGGCGATGCCGAGAAGCGCATCGCGCATCTCTTCCACCTGCAACCGGCGCCGCATCGCCCGCGAGAACAACTTGTTTTCCGGATCCGCCTGGAACTGCTCCGGCTTCGTTGCACTCGCCATCTGATAGGCACTCGAGAGCATCAGCTTCCGGTGCATCGCTTTGACGCTCCAGCCGGATTTCACAAACTCCGTCGCGAGGTAGTCGAGCAGCTCCGGATGCGTGGGACGCTCGCCCATCCGGCCGAAGTTATCCGGCGTCCGCACGATCCCTTCGCCAAAATGACCCTGCCAGATCCGGTTGACCATGACCCGGGCCGACAGCGGATTCTCCGGGCTCGCCAGCCATTCGGCCAACTCCAGCCGTCCGCTGCCCTGCACGTTCTGCGGCTGCCGGTCGCCGGCCATCACGATCGGAAAGCGCTTCGGGGCGTCTTCACCCAGCGAACCGTAGTCTCCCCGCAGGAAGACCTTCTGCTGCACCGGCGTACCTTCCTGCACCGCGCAAGCCATCTCCGGCTCCGGGGGCAAACTTTCCTTCAGCTTCTTCTGCTCCGCCTTTAAGGCGGTGAACTCGGCTTTTGCCGCCAGGCTCGCTTCCGCATTCAGTACGGGATCGGAGACGCCCATCGGACCACTGTTGTCGAACACTTGCCCGAAGAACCGATCCTTCTCATTGATCATCTTCGGCTTCTCGCTGAGCATGTTCTTCTCTTCGATCTGCCGGCGCTGGGGCTTCCGGTAAGCCTCCAGCTTCTTGTGCCAGCCAGCGAGGCTTTCGCCCGACGACGAAACGAACCCATTGGCGATCCGTTGCGCCGTGGCGTCATCCGCCGCCCCATCCCATTCGGCTAACCACGGCCGCGGAACTTCCCGCGCTGCGAAGTACTTCACCCAGCGGTCCAACGTCTTCTCGTCCACCTGACGCGCCGAGGCAACCGTCGCCACATCCGCCTTTTTCAGTTCCACTTCCCGCGCCGCCATCATATACGCCGGGATCTGCGGCACCAGCTTTTCCTGCAGCCGCCGGCGCTCCTTCTCCATGGCGATCTCGAGATCAATCTGCTTGTGCTGCACCAAGGCCTCGGCGGCCTCGTACTTCTCGTACTGCTCTTTCGGCACAAGCGGCGTGAATAGCAGCTTCGAGACGTGGCTTTGATCGTCCTTGAAATTCTTCGTTGAAGCGAACATACCCACCATGCCGTAGTAGTCCTTGGCATAGAAGGGATCGAACTTGTGGTCGTGACAACGAGCGCAGGCCAACGTCACTCCGAGGAACGTCTTCGACACCGTATCCACTTGCTCGTCGTAGATGTCGTAGAGCATTTTCTGCTTGTCCTGCTGCGCAATCGCTTTGGCGCCTAGCGCCAGGAACCCGGTTGCAATTATGCCCTCCCGATTTAATCCCGGCTTCCCGTCACGGGCCGGCAGGAGATCCCCGGCCAACTGTTCCTTCACAAACTGGTTGTACGGCAGGTCCTCGTTGAAGGCGTTAATTACATAATCTCGATACTTGAAGGCGTAAGGATACCGATGGTCTTCATCGTTGCCGGTCGAATCGGCATACCGGGCAATGTCGAGCCAGTGGCGTCCCCACTTTTCGCCGTACCGGGGCGAGGCCAGGAGCCGCTCGACCACCTTCTTGAAAGCATCCGGCGAACGGTCTGCCGCAAAGTCTTTCATCTCCTGTTCGGTTGGCGGCAGTCCAGTCAGGTCGTAGGCCGCCCGCCGCAGCAGGGTCAACCGGTCGGCCGGCGGGGCCGGTTTCACACCCTTCTCTTCCAACTTCGCCATCAGGAACGCATCCACCGGCGCTTGCACCCACGCCTTATTCCTCACCGGAGGAGGCTGCTGCGGCTTCACCGGCTGGAAGGCCCAAAACTGCTTATCTTCCTCGCTGAGTTTGTTTCCGTGCTTCCGGGTACCGCTACCACCGGCCGCCACGACTCCGGCCTTCGGATCGTAGCCCGGCCATGGCGCGCCCATCGTGACCCACTCCCGCAGCGAGGCGATCTCATGGTCTTTCAGCTTGCCCATGGGCGGCATCTTCAGCTTGCCCTCGTAGCTCGTCACCTGCAGCAGCAAGCTCTGCTCCGGGCTCTCCCCGTTGACAAGCGACCCGCTCCCGCCGCCAGCCATAAACGCAGCAGCGCTCGACATGTCCAGCGCCGATGTCTTTACCTTCTCGTTATGGCACATCTGGCACTTTTGGGCCAAGACGGGACGGATGTTCTTCTCAAAGAACTCTGTATGCTCCTGGTTTGGGACCTGAGCAATTGCCGCTCCGGCAAACATCGTCAACATCAACGCTGAACGGAAAACCAACATGGACAGCACACCTCGAATCGATACGAGCAAAGACACAGCCCGCATTATTAAGTTATCCCAATTAGCCTTGTAAGTCAAAGGTCAGGCATGCTTCCGGACGCGGTAAAATAAGGGTCCCGTGACGTTTCCCGACCACGAAAAGTACATGCGCTTAGCCCTCGAACAGGCCCGCTTGGCCGACGCTGCAGGCGAGGTCCCCGTGGGGGCCGTACTGGTGGATCAAGATGAGATCCTGGCCGCCACTCACAACTCTCCGGTAACGCTTCACGACCCCACGGCCCACGCCGAGATCCTTGCCCTCCGGGCCGCTGGCCTCCGCCGGTCGAACTACCGCCTGCCCGGCGCCACCCTGTATGTCACCCTCGAACCCTGCATCATGTGCGCTGGCGCCATCGTACACGCCCGGATTGGCACCGTGGTCTTCGGCGCTCGCGATCTGCGCTTCGGCGGCGTCAGAAGCAAGTTCGCCCTCGCCGACAGCGACCTGTTGAACCACCAGGTCACTGTCGTCGAGGGCGTCTTGGGCGACGTCTGCACCGCGATGCTGCAAAGCTTCTTCGCAGGCAAACGATTCGCGGGCTAGCTAGGCGGCTTTCTTCAATGGCACCATGCTCGACAGCGGTTCATGCGTCCGCTCCATCTGGACGACCTTCCGCATCCGGATCTCGGACAAGTCTTCCGGCTTCGCACCTTTGAAGTACTCATCAAGCGGGAACAGGGCAAACGGCCGCAGTTCCCGGAAGACGCGTCCCAACGCTTCTTCAATCCGATAGACGTGGTGGAAAAACGTGCCCTTGTCCATCTTGAGCCGCGCGCAGCACAACACGTTGTTGGCGCCGAGCAGGTAATGGAACTTGAAGATCTCGTACTGTTCGGGGGTGAGCGTCCGCCTCGACACGAGCAAGAAGTCGGCCATATACTCCTCGTCCTTCCGGCCCCATGTATTTCTCCGTGCCTTTCCGCCAGAGTATTCGAGACTCACTTGAGTCATGCTTTTTTCTTTGCTGGCACATTCGCGAAAGCGCCGATAGCAGGCGCGAAAAATCGTGCGCATCACACAAGAACAAGGTGATGATCCGCCTCGTTTACCGAGGCGCAGGCCCAAACCGTGGCAGTGCGTACACTGAGAGGCGGCGAGCGCGATTGTGTCTGTCCGAGTCCATTCCATTTGTACGATCTCCTCAAGGTAAGCCTTCCGATGTATTCCCAGAAGTACGCCTTGCTTCCAATTCCAATCCCACAATACTTTCCCCCCAATTTCCGTCAACAAAATCCTATTTCTTCCTTGAGAATAAATTCCTTATTTCCAATACCCCCATACACCTTAATCAATTCAGTCGTTTGCGGGTATTCTTATAAGAAATACCCACACCAAATCCGAAAATTCCCTGCTACGCTTCATAGCAGAGTTGGTACCTATTTCCCGGAGGAATACCCCTTCAGTGCGTACTTTGCTCCTTGCCCATGTCCAGGAAAGCCTGGTTGAGGAACTCCGCCGCCGCGTCCGTAACGGAGAATCCACCGAGCGAGCCCTCGCTAAACTCACTGGCATTTCCCAGCCGCACATGCATAACGTACTGAAAGGACAGCGGTTACTTTCAGGAGAGCTTGCCGACGCCATTCTCCAACGGCTGCAACTCTCCATTCTCGACCTCATCGACCGCAACGAATTGGTGGCCTTTCTCAATCGCAACGCCAATCTGGAGGCCCGCGCAGTAGCTGTGCCGGTCCTCGAAGGCTTGCTTGGTCCCGGCCACCCCCTTCCGCGCCAAGTCTCCTCCCCCGAAGTTCACACTGTCCCCCACGAACACGCCGTCACCGCCACTCAACCCGTTGTCGTCCGCCTTGCCGCCGACCCCGACATGACCGATGTGTTTTCCGAAGGAGACCTGATTTTGCTCGATCAGTCCGAGACGCTTCGTACCTACCGGCAACCGCACGGCTACTACGTCGTCAATACCGAAGCCGGGGCCTTCGTCCGAGCCATCCGGCGGGAGGGCAATGAATTGCTTCTGCTTACCGGCGCCAACCGGGACCGGCCGGACCCCAATACCGCGCGGGTCCCGCTTGAAAACGTCGACCTGCTCCGCCTGGTACTTGCCAGGGTCGTCTGGCTCAACCGGAGACGGCGTTGGGAGGATCTACCGGCGAGCGGCTAGAACTTCTCGGTAGGTTTCTAACACCTGCGCCGCAGTTTCGTACCAGCTGAATCGGCGCACTTGGTCGAATCCCCGCTCCACCAGTGAGCATCGGAGGGCCTCATTCAGCAGCACTTCCTTGATTCCACGAGCGATGTCGAAGACGTTTTCAGGCTTCACGATCATCGCCGCGTCGCCGACCACTTCCGGGAGCGAGCTGACTCCGCTCGTCACCACCGGGGTCCCCGAGGCCATGGCCTCGAGCGGCGGCAGCCCGAATCCTTCATACAAAGAGGGGAAGACGAACACTTCGGCCGAACGATAGAACGCGTGAAGCGCTTCTGAGGGAACGAAGCCAAGGAACCGGACCTGTTTTTCTACCCGGCCCTGGAGTACGGCCCGGCGAATGTTCGGATACTTCGACATCTCATCGCCGATGATTACCAGCCGCAGATCCTTATACCGGGGATGGTCTTCGAGGTCCTCCCGCAGAACGGCGAACGCCTCGATAATGCGGGCCACATTTTTCTGCGGCCGCACGGAACCGGCGTAAAGCAGAAAGGGGTAGTGGATCTGGTATCTATCCAGGGTTTCCTGTACGTCGGAGGTAGCGCCAAGCGTCGGAAAGTCTACGTCGATCGCGTTGTAGATCCGCCGCACTCTTGCCGACGGAATGTTCAAAAGATTCAGCACATCGCGTCGTGTCGACTCGCTGACGGCGATCACGCGGTCCGCCCGAACCAATCCACGACGGAATCGCATCCGGTGCATCCGGTCGCGCGCTTCGTTGCCAAAGCCGAAGACCAGCGTAGAAAGATCGTGGGTCGTAACTACGTACGGCCTCGGCAGGAACCACGGAACCGTGCTCACGGGGATATGAACCAGGTCCGGCTTCAGCGCCCGTAAGAACCAGGGGAAGGCGATGTTGTCCATCCGATCCTTGTCAGCCCGCTCATACGGGATCGCCTGGAAGCGACCCGGCAGCCCCGCCAGTTCTTCGACATCTTCCGGCTTCGCGATGAGCCTGAATTCAAATTCGCTGTCGACCTTCGCCAACGTCCAGACGAGATTTCGGATATAAGTGCCGTACCCGAAATCCCGCCAGTGGCGAACATCAATCGCGACAAGGGCCATCGGCGCTAGGCCCGCGCCAATTTCCACTCATAAAGGGGGTGCTGGTCGGTCAATTGGCCCACTTTGGCTCGGACGGCGTGGATAACCGGGGTTGCCCCCTCCAATCCGTTCGCGGCCACCGCGTCAAGCACCTCGGTAATCAACGCGCCCACCGTCCGCATCTCCGGCGCGGTGAATCCGCGGGTGGTCAACGCGGGAGAACCGACACGGATACCGCTCGGGTTCATCGGCGGATTCGCATCGAACGGAATACCGTTCTTGTTAACGGTGATGTAGGCGTCGTCGAGCGCCTTTTCGGCATCCTTGCCCTTCACGCCCTTCGCGAAGACGTCGATCAGAGCCAAATGCGTATCGGTCCCGCCGCTAACCACGCGGTAGCCGCCGGCGGCAATCGCCGAGGCCATTGCCTGCGCGTTCTCGATCACCTGCCGCTGGTAGTCCACGAACGACGGCTTCAGCGCCTCAAGGAAGCACGTCGCCTTCGCAGCAATGACATGCACCAACGGTCCGCCTTGCTGACCGGGGAATACGCACCGATCGATAATCGCTGCATACTGACTCCGGCACAGAATCAATCCGCTCCGCGGCCCGCGCAGCGTTTTGTGCGTCGTCGTGGTCACCACATCGGCATGGACCATCGGGTTCGGATAGAGTCCCGCCGCCACGAGGCCCGAAAAGTGCGCCATATCCACCAGGAAATAAGCGCCCACCGAATCAGCAATCTCCCGGAACTTGGCAAAGTCGATGATGCGCGAGTAGGCGCTCGCCCCGGCGATGATCATCTTCGGCTTATGCTCTTCGGCCAGACGAGCCACCTGATCGTAGTCGATCCGCTGGTCTTCCTGCTTCACGCCGTAGCTGACCACCTTATACAGCTTGCCCGAAAAGTTCAGCTTGTGACCGTGGGTCAAATGGCCGCCGTGGGCCAGGTCCATTCCCAGAAGCGTGTCGCCCGGTTCGAGCAGCGCCATGTAAGCCGCGGCGTTAGCTTGCGAGCCGGAGTGGGGCTGAACATTGGCATGTTCGGCCTGGAACAACTGCTTGGCCCTGTCGCGGGCCAAAGTCTCCACCACGTCCGCGTACTCGCAGCCCCCGTAGTAGCGTTTGCCCGGGTAGCCTTCCGCGTATTTGTTGGTGAACACACTGCCGGTGGCTTCGAGAATCGCCTCCGACGTGAAATTCTCGCTCGCAATCAGCTCCAGCCGGCTATTTTGCCGCTCGGCCTCATGCTGGATCGCTTCATAGACCTGCGGATCGACTTCGGCCAGGGGCCGGTACATAGAGTTGCTCATTCCTTTATTCCGTCTGCTCCAGGATCTTAATCTTGTCGAGGCGCCGCTGGTGGCGGCCGCCCTCGAATTCGGTCGTCAAGAACACGTCCATCATCGCCTCGGCTAACGCTGGTTCCGTATACTTCGCGCCGATTGCCAGGATGTTGGCGTCATTGTGGCGCCGCACGTAAGAAACTTCATCCGTGCTCGTGCCCAGCGCAGCGCGGACACCGTTAATTTTGTTCGCCGCGATCGACATGCCGACGCCGCTCGAACACACCAGCACGCCCTTCTCCACTTCTCCATTCCGCACCGAATGGCCCACTGCGGCCGCGAAATCCGGGTAGTCCGTCGATTCGGTCGACGTGGTTCCCAGATCCACCACCTCGTGCCCTTCCTCGCGCAGCTTATCGCGAAGCTGCTCTTTCAGTACGAAACCCGCGTGGTCAGATCCGATAGCAATCTTCATAACCGCTTAAACCTTTAGTCTACCATGCTAAAATCGGTGAATTCTCTATGTATTGGAGCCAATTGTACGTCCCTACTCTGCGGGAAACCCCTGCCGAGGCCGAGGTGGTCAGCCATCAACTTCTGCTCCGCGCCGGCTATATTCGCCAGCTTGCGGCCGGCATCTACAACTATCTGCCGCTGGCCCAGCGCAGTCTGTTGAAAATCCAGCAGATTATCCGTGAAGAGATGGATGCCATCGGCGCCCAGGAGATGCTCCTGCCTGCGCTGAACCCGGCCGAGGTCTGGAAGGAGTCCGGACGCTGGGACGTCATGGGCGACAACATGTTCCGCCTCAAAGACCGCTTCGGCCGCGAACTCTGCCTCGGCATGACGCACGAAGAGGTGATGACCGCACTCGCCCGCGGCGAGGTGCGTAGCTACAAGCAGCTTCCTCAAATCTGGTACCAGATCCAGACCAAGTTCCGCGACGAGCCCCGCCCCAAGTCCGGCCTCCTCCGCGTCCGGCAGTTCATCATGAAGGATAGCTACTCCTTCGACCTGCTTCCCGCTGGCCTCGACATCTCTTATGAGAAGCACCGCGCGGCTTACTACAAAATCTTCGAACGCTGCGGCCTGAAGTTCCTCGCTGTCGAAGCGCATTCCGGCGCCATGGGCGGCAGCCAGTCCCACGAATTTATGGTTGAATCCGCCGCCGGCGAAGACTTCGTTGCGGTATGCGAATCGGCCGGGTACGCGGCCAACCTCGAAAAGGCGGTCTCCAACCCGGTCCCTCCCGCCGCGCCCGACGTTGAGGGAGACCTCGCGCCCGAGGAGTTCCACACGCCCGGCCAGAAGACGATTGACCAGCTTGCCGTGTTCACCGGAGTCCCTGCCACGAACCTGATGAAGTCGGTGGTCTACGTCGGCGACGGAAAGCCTTTTCTGTGCCTGCTCCGCGGCGACCATCAGCTAAACGAAGCCAAGCTAGGCTCGGCCACCGGCGCTTCCGACTTGCGCCCGGCCCATCCCGCAGAGATCCAGGAATGGTTCGGCGCCGCCCCCGGCTCACTCGGCCCGGTTGGCGTGAAGTCGATGCCCATCCTGCTCGACGCCGCGCTCGCCGGCCGCAAGAACCTGATCACCGGCGCGAATATAGACGACTATCATCTGCGGAACGTCACCCCCGGCGAAGACTTCACGGCCGTGACCCACGACCTGCGCCAAGTGGCCGAAGGCGACACGCACGTCGAATCCGGCGCACCGCTCAAGATCGTTAAGACCGTCGAAATTGGCCATATTTTCAAACTGGGCTATAAGTACTCGGAGTCGATGGGCCTGAAGGTGCTCGATCAGGACGGCAAAGAAGTCACCGTCATCATGGGCAGCTACGGCATCGGCGTCGAGCGGATCCTATGCGCCGCGATCGAGCTCTATAACGATGAAAGCGGTATGTCCATGCCGCCCACCATCGCGCCATTTCAGGTGGTAATCACCCCGGTCTACTACGCCGATGCCGCCCAAAAGGAAGCCGCCGAGCAGCTCTACAAAGAGTGCAAGGCCCTCGGCATCGACGCGCTGCTCGACGACCGTGATGAGCGCCCCGGCGTGAAGTTCAAGGACGCCGAGCTCATCGGGATCCCTTACCGCATCACCATCGGCAAGAAGCTGCCGCAAGGCATTGTCGAAGTGGTCACCCGCCGTACGAAAACAGCCGAAGAGGTGGCCGTGGCCGACGCCGCCGCCCACGTCGCCAAGCTTTTGCAAGGCTGACCGGGTGCTGCGCGATCAATATCCGGCCCTCACGCGGTTTACTTACCTGAACACCGCCACTTATGGCCTCGTGTCCCTCCGGGGGCGCGCGGCCATGGTCGGCCATCTGGACCGCCGAGACGAGTTCGCCTGCGGGGACTTCCTTTCGTGGTTTGACGATCTGGACCGGCTCCGCGCCAAACTGGCCCGCCTTATCGGCGCACAGCCGGAAGACATCGCCTTCGCGCCAAACTCCGCCACGCCGCTCTCGCTCTTGCTGAACGGGCTCTCGTGGGCGCCCGGCGACGAAATCGTCACCCTCGAAAACGAGTTCCCCAACCAACTCTACTTCCCCGCCCTGCTCGCCCACCGCGGCGTGAAGTTCATCGAAGCGCCGTGGGACACGCTACAGGAGCGGATTACCCCGCGCACCCGTCTCATCATGGCCAGCCAGGTCAGCTACTCCACCGGCTTCCGACCGCGCCTTGAAACCCTCGACCGCCGCAACGCTCTACTCTATGTGGATGCCACCCAGTGCCTGGGCGCTCTCACGTTCGATTGGGCGGCCGTGCGGCCTGACTTTCTCGCAGTGAATACGTACAAGTGGATGCTCGCCCCGAACGGCGCGGCCTTTTACGCGGTCTCCCCCGCCCTCCGCGCCCAGCTTGCGCCGCAAGTGGTGGGGTGGCGCAGCCACTTCGATTGGCGAAACGTCAACAACCTCCACCCCGCCGCCCCCGTTTTCGCCGATGCGGCTGAAAAATACGAAGGCGGGATGGTCGATTTCCCCAGCCTTTACGCCCTCGAAGCCTCCGTCGATACGTTCTTTGAACTTGGCCCGGAGAACGTCGAGCGCTACGTTTTGTCCCTGAACGAGACGCTCCGCTCCGCACTGCGCCAGATGGAGGGGGTGACGCTCTACAGCGACGAGTTTCCAGGCACCGGCCCGACGCCCATCACCAGTGCCCACTTCGCGGGACAAGACGCAGGAGAACTCTCCCGCCGCCTTAAGAGTGAGCACAACATTCTCACGTCAGCCCGGTGCGGCCGTCTGCGTCTCTCGCCGCATTTCTACAACGATGAAAACGACGTCGACCGCCTGCTCCAGGCTCTATAATGCGTAGGCTTCGATCGCGTTCTTCGACAGGATCTGCTCCTGCTCCGCCGCCGAGTAGCGCTTAATCGTCTGCTTCACGAGTTCCACCCACGGCTTGTACTGCCCGGCCACCAGCATCACCGGCCAGTCGGAGCCGAACATTAGCCGCTTCGGCCCGAACGCCTGCAGCGCCGAATCCAGATAGGGCGCCAGATCCGCCGAGCTCCACTTCTTCCAATCAGCTTCGGTGATCATGCCCGAGAGCTTGCAGTATACGTTGGGCCGCTTGCCGAGCTCGATCATATCCTCGCGCCACGGCGAAAGAATCCGTTCTTTGATCTTCGGCTTGGCGACGTGATCGAGAATGAACATCTGGTTCGGATGCTGATCGACAAACCGGATCGACGGTTTCAAATGCTTCTCGAAGATCAGGATGTCATAGCGCAGTTTGTACTTCAGGAGCTTCTTTACGCCGGCGTTAAAGTCGGGACGCAGAATGTAGTTGTCGTCCGGCTCGCCCTGAATCACATGGCGCACACCCTTGAACTTCTTGTGCTGCGCCAGCCGCTCCAGGTGCTTCTCAACGTCACCCTCAGTCAGTGGAACCCAGCCCACGACCCCGCGCAGGAAGTCGTGCTTTTCGGCCATCGAAAGCAGCCAGTCGCTCTCTTCGACGGTCGTCCGCGCCTGCACGGAGACTGCCCCGGACACCCCCGCTTCGTCCAGCGTCTTCTTTAGATCCGCAGGCAGAAAATCGCGGCGGATGCTCTTCATCTCATCGCTGATCCAGCCGTACTCGGCCGGGGAATACTTCCAGAAATGGTGGTGGGTGTCGATAATCGTCATGTGGCTTGTGCCTGGGCCGCCGCGCGCTTTTTCTCCGCTTCCCGTTCGGCCAGAATTCTCTTCCAGTCTTCCAAAATTACGGCCGTGGCAGTGGCGCCGAACCGGTCGCAGCCTGCATTGTATACCTCGATAGCGCGTTCGAGGGTGCGCACGCCGCCGGAGGCCTTCATCTTCACCCGGTCTTTCAAGATCGACTTCATCAGCGCCAGATCCGGCAGCGTGTAGCCGGTTGATGCAAAGCAGGTGGATGTCTCGGCGAAATCCACTTCGCAGCGCTTGCAGATCCGGCACAGGATCACTTTCAGATCATTGGCTAGAAATCCGTTTTCAAAAACGACCTTGCAGAGGGCGCCCTCCTGATGGCAGCTTTCGCTCATCTGCAAAATTTCGGTTTCGATGTGTTGAAACTGCCGCGAAATCATCTTGCCGAAGTTCACAACTATTCCGATCTCTTTCGCCCCACGGCGCAGCAGATCGCGTCCTTCATACAACTTCGTCGCCGTGTTCGATGATCCGTGCGGGAACCCCGCCACGCTGGCCACCGCCACGCCGGAACCCTCGAGCGTCCGCACCGCCAGATCCACGTCGCACGGGCGCACCACGGCAGACGCCACGCGGTACTCGCGCGCGAGCCACAAACCAGAAATCACGTCTTCCTCTGACAGGTCCGGCCGCGTCAGCGAATGCTCCACCAGCCGCGCGAGATCCTCGTAGGTTTCTAACGCGGGCCGGGCTTCTTGTTCGATGTTCGGATCCATATCGTTCCCCATTCCTTTAACCGGGTGCGTCCCTTTGGCGTACCCGTCCACCAGTCTTCGTGATGAAAATTGCCGAAATTTCCAACGCCGCGCTCCTTCTGGTCCAGGTCGCCCAAGGCGATGTTCAGTCCCATGGGACGGTCGCCCAACCGGGTGGAATAAAACTGACCCGGCGCGACTTCAAGACAAGGATCAAAGCTGATCGCCCACTCTAGAATATATCCCTGGCCGCCCGGTTTCGCCTTGGCCGCACAGTCCATGGCGTGGGTTAGGATCCAGCGTTGATATGTCGTCCAGGCCTCCAGTTTCGACCGCGGCTCGCCTTCCATCAGCCCGGCCGTCCCGACGCCGCCCAGCCGCGACTTCGTCAGGTTACAAACCATCTGCCAACTCTGCCCGTTGCCCGCGGCATTCTCTTCCGGTGAACTCCACTTGTTCGTGGCGTTCATCAAAATCTCCATTTCATCCCCGAACCACGGAAAACCCTCTCGCGTCAGTTCGTGAGCCTTGGGATTGTTGCCGGGCAGCCAACGCGGCGTATCGATCCCATAGAGGACATCGTCCGTAACGTCGAAAGCGAAGTATAGGCGCTTGCCATCGTGCTTCACGTAGCCCTTGACGGCGAGATCATTCGGATCCGTCACCGGCGAAAAGGTTGAGATCCAGCCCTTGACGCCTTCAAACGTTGTGGCGTCTGCCCACTCCCCCGCCGTCAGGACTCCATCCACTTGCGGTGTCCTTCCGGGGAACGCCTCCATCGTTTTGGGGTAATCCCCCGCCCAAGCCACCATCGTCGCGACGAATAGGAGACCGAGCCGCATGGTGGTTACCGCTTCTTTCGCGCCGGGGCCGCGGTTGAAAGTGCCCGCAACTCCATCTTCGCCTTTGCGGCGTTCTCATGCGACGGGAATTTTTTGATCAAGGAATCGAATTCGGTCCGCGCCTCTGCCTTGTAACCGCTCTTCACGAGCGCCCGGCCCTTCAGCAGCAACGCATCCGAAGTCTTCGAATTGTCCGGGTAGGCTTCGAGCAGCTTGTCGAACGCCGCGAGCGCGGCCGTATAGTCGCCCCGCAGATATTCGATCTCCCCGATGTAGTACTGCGCGTTCGAAGCGAGATCGGAGTTTCCAAAATACTGGAGGTAATCCTTGTATTGGGCAATGGCCAGATCGGCATTACCCGACGTCCGGTCTCGCATCGCAGCGTTGTACAACTGCTCAGCGGAAACACCCGCCGGCGGGCCGCCAGCCGAAGGCGACGTACCCGGTGGAGGAGGAGGTGGCGCGCTCAACGTGCGGATCGCCTGGCTCAGGTCCGAAACCTGATTCTGCAGCTTACCCAAGCGCGAGGTCAGATCGGCTACCGACTCCCGAACACCCGAAAAATCGCTCGACAACTGGTCTACTTTCGTGCCCAGACCCGCTACCGGCACCACCAGATTTTTCTCCTGGTCCTTCAACTTGTCCCGCAGGCTCGCTTCCAGCACAGCCGTGGCCGTATTCGCTTTGTTCGCTGCATCCAGCGTTTGCTGCAGCAAAAGCTGTATCGTCCCCATCTTTTCATCCTGGGAACGCTGCAGCGACCGCACTTGATCCTGCATTTGCAGAATATCGCGCTGCATCTCCAGGATTTCTTTCTTTTGCCCGAAAACCATGGGCATGGCCAGCAGCCCGAATAGGGCAAAACGAGAGATAAGTTTCATAACTTGATCGTGAATAGGAAAACGGGGGCGGATGCTGCCATCCGCCCCCGGCTATTGAGTTTGGGAAACGACTACTGCGCCACGAAATGCGACCGGCGATTCTTCGACCAGCAGCTTTCATCGCTATCAGTACAAGTCGGCCGTTCCTTACCGTAAGAAATCGTACGGAGCCGGTCGGCGGATACGCCCAGCTGCGTCAGGAAATCTTTGGTTGCGGTTGCACGGCGATCACCCAGGCCGAGGTTGTACTCGGCGGAGCCCCGCTCGTCGCAATGGCCTTCAATCGTCAAAGTATTGTTCGGGAACTTACCGAAGATCGACTTCAACGCGTCCGAATTCTTCGTCAAGATCGCGCGGGAGTCTTCCCGGACTTCGCTCTTGTCGTAGTCGAAGTAAATGTCCTGAATGAGTTTCGAGACCATCGACCCGAAGTCATCAGAAGGAGTTGGCGTCGCCGGCGGAGCCACAGTGGCAGGAGCATTCACGTTTACCGTTACCGATTCCGTGCTGCTGCCGCCCTCATTCGTCGCCGTTAACGTGTAGCTGGTCGTTGACGAAGGGAATACGCTGCGGTTTCCGGAGGCCGTAACCGTGCCTAGGCCTTGGTTGATCGAAATCGAATCTGCGCCCTTAACGTCCCACTTCAAGACCGAGGCTTGGCCGCGTTCAATGGTGGAAGGTTCTGCCGTGAAGAATGCAATCATCGGCTTCTGCGCAACGGGCTTCGGTGCGACTGGCGCGGCAGCGGCTGCCGGAGGAGGTGGAACGCCCACCTTCTTTCGACAACCGGCCGCGAAAAACGAAAGAGTGAGTGCGAGTGCTAGTACACTGGCGCGTCTGGTGTTCATTCTAAAATTTGCCTCCTCAGTTCTGCTGCAATGCGGTTCTGTTTAAACTGGTAAATCTCGAGCGCCGGATTATTTAGTCCACACCGGCTTTTCATTCACCCCGGCAGAAGTCAACTGCCGAAGTTGTGTTCCATCAGCGAGCATCGACCAAAGCTGCATCGAGCCGCCGCGATTGGACGAAAAAACCATATGCCGCCCATCCGGCGCCCAAGTCGGATTTTCGTTCCGGCCGGCGCCCTGGGTGAGTTGCACGTATTCTCTCGTCGCTACATCCATTATGAAGATATTCCAATTGCCGGGTGAGTAGCCTCTGGTCCAGGCGAAGGCCATGTGCGACCCCTGCGGATTCCATGAGGGATTGGAGGCTTCTCCTTCCCCGGTGGTCAAACGCGTAACGTCTGTACCATCAATATTCATTTTATATACTTGTTGGGGTCCACCGCGACCCGAAACAAACAATATCTCATTTCCTGTCTTCGGGTTGATCTTCGGTTCCACCTCAATCGACCGGGTGTTCGTCAGCCGTTCCAGCTTGCTGCCGTCAGCGTTTGCCCGATACAACTGGGCCCAGCCGCTGGCCGTCGAGGAATAAATAATCTGTTTTCCGTCCGGTGTAAACGCAGCGGTAGCGTTCATGGACGCCCGCTGATTATAAAACGGAATCTTCCGTCCTGTCTCCAGCGAGTGCACGACGATCTGCGGACCGCCCCCGGCGAAACTGGTAAACGCCAATCGAGTCCCATCCGGCGAGACGTTCGGCATTGTGATCAGATTCTTATAAAAGGTGAACTGTTTTTGATTCGATCCGTCGTAATCCATCATCCAGATCTCCTTCGATCCAGACCGGTTCGACACAAAATAGATCTTCGATCCCGCCAGACTCTCCACGCCGAACTGCCGCAGAATGTCGGTGGCGAACTCGTGCGCTACCTTTCGCGCTCCTTCTTCGTCCAGCGACCCATGGTAAATCTTTCCAATCAATTGAGCCCCGGACACTTCGGGCTGCCGGACATTGAACAACCAACCAAATAATACCATTTGGTTTTCCTGCTCCGCCGTGTAGCCGAATGCCAGGTAGTCGCTGCTAACCGGCGGCTCACTCCAATCGAGCAGCCACGGAGCCCGCGTCCGGTTGTTCGGATCGTATTGCAGCGGCTTGCGGAAATCTTCCGGCCGTTGCGGCACGTTCAACGGGAACATACTTTTGGGCGCCATTTTGAAGACGCCCGCCTGCTCGATGTCTCGAAACAACGTTTCGTTGAACGTCGAAACAAAATTGGCCGCCCGGCCGGCGCCGCGGAAATCCGGGATGGCAATTACCGCTTTCTGGCCGCCGACAATTCGGCCGACGATATCGCTGCCCTGCTGGCCATAACCAACCGAAGCAGCCAACGTAAAGACAAAAATGAGAATAAAGTTCTTCATCGCTGTAGTTGAAATTGAAATTCTACGTTCGCCGTGTCCCGCTCAAACTCCCGAGGCAACGGGGGGAAAGGGGAGGCTTCCTGTACCGCCCGTTGCGCCGAGTAGTCGAGTGGCATGATGCCGCTGCGTTGCGACACCTTGATGTTACGGACGCTGCCGTCCCGCAAAATGTCGAAGGTCACCGACACAAGATTTGCCGTGCGGATGTTCGGGTCAATATCGTTCGTCCGCCATTTCTCGGCGATCCGGCGTTTGATCAGGTCCGCGTATGCCCCAAAACGCGACCCCAGCGGCGTCCCCGTGCCTATGCCCACGCCGCCGGCGCCTGGCACACCAAACATTGGGTTCGTCATCGTCCGGCCCACTGTGGTCCTCAACTCGTTCGTCCGATCCGGCTCCTTCGGCCGGTAGCGGCTCTGCTCGGCCGCAATGTCGGAAATCCGCCGCTTCTCCCGCTCCGTCTTCAGTGCGATTGCCTTGGGATCTTCCTTCGGCGCCGTCTTCACCGGCTCCGGTTCCTTCTGCTTCACTTCCGATTCGGTCTCGGCCGCAACCGGATTCGGACGCGCCTGCCGCACCATCAATGGAATCTTGCTGACTGGCGTGATGGCAAAACCACCGCCCGGCAGCGCATTGGGATCGCCCCACTCCTCGCGCCGTAAACTCGGCAGCAGCCCGTAGCCGATCGCCACGCCAATCACCAACGCGTGCAGCACAATGCTCTGCACGAGTGGGGCTGTCGAGTTCCGCTGCCTTGCCTCAATCATCGTTTCCTGCGTCCGGCCTCATCCACCGGTTGTGTCACCATCCGCACGTCCAGCTTCGCCTCGCCAAGTTGCGAGACCACTTGCGCAATCGGATCCCACGGCGTCGCCTTGTCCGCGCGCACATAAACCGCCTTCTGACCAGGAAAACGCTGCTTGATCACGTCCCCCAACTCATTGATGTTTACGGCTTTCTCATTCAGTTGCATTTCGCCTTCGCGCGTGATGGTGACTACCGGCAGATCCTCAGCCGACTGCCGCACCTGCCTCACCTTCGGCACGTCCACTTCCAGGCCGAACTCCATCACGTGCGCCGTCAACATGAAGATGATCAGCAGCACCAGCACCACGTCAACCAGCGGAATGATATTGATTTCGGCTATAGCCGACGTCGAACCCCGAAATCGCGATCCGCGCCCGCCTCGGCTTCCCATTGAAAATGCCATCGGTTAGCCCTCGTACGCGCGTTCCACCATGTTCAGGAACTCGAGCGAAAAATCCTCGAGCCGAGCGCCGATCTCTCGCACCGAAGCTCCAAAGTAGTTGTAGAAAATCGCCGCCGGAATCGCCGCCGCGAGGCCCGCCGCTGTGGCCACCAGTGCTGCTGCAATGCCCGGTCCCACGGCCCGCAGGCTCGCGCTGCCCGCCGAACTCAAGGCCTGAAACGCGTCGATGATACCCAACACCGTACCGAACAAACCAATAAAGGGAGCAATCGCCGCGATGGTCGCGAGCCAGTTCAAGCTCGTCTCCAGCTCGCTGACCTCCTGGCTAATCCCAATCTGCAGGCTCCGCTCAATCGCCGTCCGATTCGTCAGCTTTCCCTTACCGCGCAACTGGCGATCCACCTCCGCCCATCCCGCTTCAAACACGCCGACCACAGGCGCCGTCGGATACTGCTCACAGGCCGCCGTGATCACGTTCACGTCGGGCGCCTTGCGGAACGTCCGCAAAAACTTGCCGTTCTCATCGGTGGCCTTCCGCAAGCGGCCATACTTTTGGAAAACAATCGTCCAGGAGAACAAAGACGCGGCCACCAGCATCGCCAGCACAGCCATTGAAATCGGATTGTCGGAGCTGAGAATGCTCCACCAGCTTGGCGCGGCCGAGGGCGCCACGGCGGTCAGGATTAGTGATGCGATCAACAAAGTCTCCAGTCTTCCATTTTAGCGGGACGTTTGAGCCAAACATAAAGTTTATCTCTTGTTTTTAGTTGCGCGTGTAAATCACCCGCCCATCGAAGACCGTCATGTCCACCCTCGTCTTGTGAATTTCGCCCGGCGCAAAGAACAGATCCTGCGATAGGAACACAATATCCGCCAGCATCCCGGGCTTGATCTGCCTCTTTACGGTCTCTTCAAAACTCGCGTACGCCCCGATCCCCGTGTACGCGCGCGGCGCCGAGTCGACGCTCACCCGCTGCTCCGGCAGCCATCCGCCCACCAGTCCACACGCGACCATTCCGGATGACCAGATCTGCACCCAACGCCCCCAGCGCCACGAGAAAACAAATGGCGATCCGCATTTTCTCCAGTCTGCCAGATCCTCGCGAATATACTAAGAAGATGTCTCCGGATGTGATGGCGAAATACGAGGTGGTCATTGGCCTCGAAGTGCACGCGCAGCTCAGCACGCGCACCAAAATCTTCTGTTCCTGCCCCACCAGCTTCGGCGCGCAGCCCAACACCAACGTCTGCCCCGTCTGTCTCGGCCTACCTGGCGCGCTGCCGGTGCTCAGCCGTGGCGCCGTCGAACTCGGAGCCAAGGGCGCCATCGCGCTCAACTGTGCCGTCCAGCCGGAGTCGGTCTTCGCCCGCAAGAACTACTTCTACCCGGACCTTCCCAAGGGCTACCAGATCTCGCAGTTCGACAAGCCTCTCGCCCTCGCCGGTCATCTAGACGTTAACGTGAACGGCGAGACCAAGCGCATCGGCATCACGCGCGTTCACATGGAAGACGACGCCGGTAAGTCCGTCCACGACGGGTTCAAAGATTCCGATCGCTTCACGTACGTCGACCTCAATCGCTCCGGTACCCCGCTTATCGAAATCGTCTCGGAACCTGATATTCGCAGCGCAGACGAGGCCGTCGAATACTTCAATGAGGTCCGCCAAGCCCTCGTCTTCGCAGAAGTCTCCGCCTGCGATATGGAAAAGGGCCATCTCCGCTGCGACGCCAACGTCTCGATGCGCCTCAAAGGGGCCGAGAAGTTTGGCACCCGTGCCGAAGTTAAGAACCTCAACTCCTTCCGCTTCCTGAAACAAGCCATCGAATTCGAAATGGAGCGCCAGGCGGAGATCCTCGAATCCGGCGGCCGCGTCATCCAGGAGACACGACTCTTTAATCCCGACCTCGGCGAAACCATCTCGATGCGGTCGAAAGAAGAAGCGCACGACTATCGCTACTTCCCGGAACCCGACCTCATCCCCGTCCACGTCAGCCCTGAATGGCTCGCCCGCGTTAAGTCCACGATGCCGGAACTCCCACAGGCTCGCCGCGCCCGCTTCGTCCATGAATACGGCCTCCGCGAATACGACGCCCAGATATTGACCTCCTCGCGCGATACCGCCGACTACTTCGAACGCGCCGCCCGCGCCGCCTCCGATCCCAAACAGACCGCCAATTGGGTGATGGGCGACCTCGCCGGCCTGCTCAAGGCCGATGGGAAAGAGATCCCCGAATCGCCGATCCCGGCAGAACATATCGGCGAACTCGTCACCCTCATCACGAAGGGGGAACTCTCCGGCAAGCTCGCCAAAGAGATCTTCCCGAAGATGTACTCGACCGGCGACTCCCCCTCGGTCATTGCCGAACGGGAAGGCCTCAAGCAGATCAGCGATACCGGCGCCCTCGAGAAAATCGTCGACGAGATCATAGCGGCTAACCCGAAGCAGGTCGAGCAATATAAGGCCGGCAAAACCACCGTCATCGGCTTCCTCGTCGGCCAGGTAATGAAGCAGTCCCGCGGGCAGGCCAACCCGGCTACGGTCAACGTGATTCTCGCGGAAAAGCTGAAATAGTGCGGCTCCCGCCATGAACATTTCCGGCCCGGATTGTCAGCTCTCCCCGCGATACACTAACGATTTGTTGCTTACCGAAACCGATACCCGGACCGGAGACGCCGCGACCATCGTAGGGCAGATCGCCCACGAACTTCGCCAACCGCTTAGTGCCATGGAGGCGATTGTCTACTACCTCCACCTCACGATTACAGACGACCCGCGCGCCCGCGCCCAAATTGAAAAGTTGCGTCAACTCATTGAGCAGTCCGGCGCCATCCTTTCAGACGCCGTCCACTATCTTCAGTCCGCTCCCGTCCGGACCGAACGCCGCGACTTGCATGAAGCCCTCGCCGAATGTCTGAGCCGCCTCGTTACGCTCGATCAGAGCGCCATCGAGCTCGATCTTGCCGACCCTTTCCCGCTCGTTAGA
Organism: Bryobacterales bacterium; assembly: GCA_038215275.1. Lineage (GTDB taxonomy): Bacteria > Acidobacteriota > Terriglobia > Bryobacterales > Bryobacteraceae. Next base: position 21,362 of record JBBQRA010000001.1, read on the forward strand.
TTCGACCTCACACAACTCCACCATCTGATCTCCACTGCTCTCCGGTTCTGCCTCCGCGCCGGGCGGCGGGTCCACCCGGTCGAAGTCTCGACGCATCTTGAGGGGCACTACGCCATTCTCTGCTTCTCGACGCAAGCGCCCGGCCTCGAAATCACTTCCCCGGAAGACCTCTTTTTGCCGTTTGAAGAGCACCCAGCCGCCGCCGCGGGGCTCGGTCTGGCCAGCGTCCGCCGCATCGCTGAAGCGCACGGTGGCTCCTGCCGTCTCAGCACCGTCCCTGACGGCCGGATCACGCTGCGCGTCGACCTTCCGCTCTAACGCTTCGGCTCCGGCCGCGCCCACGGGGCCTTGCTCGGCGGTGTTGCCGGTTGAAACCGAGCCCGAATGCGACCCAGCGCTTTCAGTTGGATCTCCACACCCTGCTCGAAGATTCCACCTTCGTCGAGCAGCGTCTTCTGCAGTTCAGCGATCGGCACAGCCTGAACGCTGACGCCCTTCGCCACCGCCAGCGCCGCCGCCACTCCCGCCGCATGGCCCAGAATCATGTATTGCGGCTCCATGCGCAAGCTCGAATAGGCCACGTGGCTCGCCGAAAAACCGACGGGCACCAGCAGGTTCTCTGCCTCCGCTGCCTTCGGGACCAACACCCGGTAAGGAATCTGGTACGGCTGCACCGGCACCTCTACGTTACCTTCGTTCACAACGAATCCTTCCGGGGAAACATGCCGCTGCACGTTGTGCGAATCGGAGTTGTAGCTGCCCATTCCAATCACGTCCGGCTTTGTTCGCTCCGTCTGCAAATCTTTTTGGGTGGCAACGAATCCGCCCACCATCCGCCGAGCCTCTCGCACATAGAGTTGGTTCGGCCAGTGGCCCGTGTCCGCAAACTCATCCTTGGCCAACCCCCACTCGCGCGCCTCCGCCTGCAACGCCGCCGGCACTCGCGGATCGTTCGCCAGGAAATAATAGAAGCCCTGCTGGTAGTCGACATGATCCTGCCAGATGCGCGCCCGCACCGCATAGCTGCCTTCCGGATACGCATAGTTCTTCCCGATGTAGTCCGTCGAAAAGCCGCCTCGATTGTTCAAGTCCGCCTTTCCGTTCGGGATCACGCGGATCAGCCCAACTTCGTTCATCGTCAATGCCCGGCCCATGAATTCCGTCATGGCCTTCAAATACCGTGCCAGCAACTCGAACCGCGCCGGATCGTAGTTGGCCGGCTTCGGCCACGGCACCCGGTTCGCCGCCACTTTCGTCGCGATCACCCGGAAGTTGTAAGCCTGAATCCTCTTGTCTCCGCTCCCCGGCTCTCCGCGCGGCTCGGCAGACACCTCCGGCAATAGCTTCCCGTCCGCGTCCCGCGCTGGAATATCGACAGCGAAATTATGATTCCGCGTATGCGCCAACACTCCAGCCAACGACTCGCCATAATCCTTTTGCCCTTCCCGTCCATAGGTGTACGAAACGCCCGCCTGCGCCATCAGATCAGCTTCGTAGCTGCAGTCGGCAAATACTTTCCCTTGGAACCGGGCTCCGTTCTCCATCACCACTTCCGTCACCCGCGTCCCCTGCTTACGAACGCCCGTCTTCTCTACCAACCGATGCTGGTACAGCACCGTCACCTTGGCATCCGCCAGCATCTGCCGCATCACCTTCTCGCCCGCCCCCGGCTCCGGCATCCATGCCACCTGCTGGATATGACGGTCCATCTCATAGTGCTTCCCCATCCGCCAATAGAACTCCAGCGCCATGCCCCCAATCACTTCGCCCTTCCCCATGTCCGTCCCCGACAAGCCCCCGGTAACCATGCCGCCGACATGGTTACCCGGCTCCAGCAGAACCGTCTTCAATCCATGCCGCGCCCCGGAGACAGCCGTCATCACACCGCCTGCCGTGCCCCCGTAGACCACCAGGTCATACGTCTGCGCCTCCAGACCGGCCGCCAACGCCGCCGCCAATACAATCACTTTCCGCATAGTCCCTCCACACGAGCCCGCAACTCTTTCACTTCCGCCTTCAGATCTCCAATCCGCGCGACGTTCGCGAGCTGCGTCAAATACTCCTTCAACGGTCGCGCCGGCGTCCCCCACACCACCTGATTCCCGTGCACTATCTTCGACGTCAACACGCCGCAACCGCTCCCTAGCACGGCCTTCGACTCAATCCGCGCCTTGTCCCCGATCCCTACCTGGCCGCCGATCACCGCATAATCCTCTACTACCACTCCCCCCGACAGCCCCGTCTGCGCCGCAATCACGACATGGTTCCCAATCTGGCAGTTATGCGCAATGTGCACCATGTTATCGAGCTTCACGCCGTTGCCAATCCGCGTCACGCCCAGCGCCGCGCGATCAATACAAGCGTTCGCCCCCAGCTCAAAGTCATCGCCAATCTCGACCCGGCCCACCTGCGGGAACTTTTGATATTGCCCCTCGTGCATCACGAACCCGAATCCGTCCGCCCCGATCACGCACCCGGAATGCAGCACCGCCCGCGCTCCAATCGTCACCCCGTCATAGATCGTCACCCGCGCATGCAACAGCGCGTTCGCTCCTATCGTCACCCCCGCCCCCACCGAACACCCGGCCCCAATTTCACTCCCGGCCCCAATCTTCGTTCCCGCGCCGATGCTCGCCTGCGGCCCCACGTTCACGCCATCGCCCAGTTCCACGCCCTCGCCCAGCACGGCCGCCGGATGCACCCCCGCCGCCGCCCACCGACGCGGATACAACGCCATCAAGCAACGGGCAAATGCCCCCCGCGGCTGCGGCACATAGATCCGCGTCTCGCCCAACCCGGTCCCGGGCATCACCAGCAGGCACCCGGCCTTCGTCGTCTCTGCCGCCTTCGCCCCCTTGGCATTGCCTACAAAACTCAACTCGTCCGCCCCGGCCTCTTCGAGCGGCGCCGCGCCGGTAATCTCCCGCTCTCCATCTCCCGCCCATTCGGCGCCCAGCATCGCTGCAATTTCCCGTACTTTCATAGCTCGAACGCTATGATAACGTTCAATGGCCATCGACCCCTCCGCGCGCGTTGCCCCCACCGCCCGCGTCCACCCCGAAGCCCACATCGGGCCCCAAACCGTCATCGGCGATTTCTGCCTCATCGAGTCCGACGTCACCATCGGCGCCCACTGCCTCATTGAGCCCTACGTCTTCATCAAACGCTGGACCACCCTCGGCGACCACAACGAAATCTCGGCCCACACCGTCCTTGGCACCGACCCCCTCGACCGCGCCTTCACCGGCGAACGGTCCTACCTCGCGATCGGCCATCACAACAAGATCCGCGAACACTACACCATCTCCCGCGGCACCAAGCCGGAGTCCAGCACCACCATCGGCGATCACAACTACGTGATGACCTCCGGCCACATCGCCCACAACTCCACCATCGGCTCCCACTGCACCATCGCCAGTTGCGCCTTAATCGCCGGCTACGTCACCGTCGAAGACCGCGCCTTCATCTCCGGCGGCGTCGGCATCCATCAGTATTCGAAGATCGGCCGCCTAGCCATGATCGGCGGCAACATCCGCGTCAACCTCGACGCACCACCCTACTTCCTCTACTCGGAATTCAACATTGCCCCCCGCGGCCTGAACCTCGTCGGCCTCCGCCGCGCCGGCTTCACGGTCGCCGACATCGCCCCGCTCAAACAGGCCTACCGGCTCCTTTACCGCTCCGGCCTCAAGCTCGCCGAGGCCCTCGTTCGCATCGAAGCCGAACTCCCGGGCGAGCACACCCAACACCTCGTCGATTTCATTCGCTCCTCCAAACGCGGCATCGCCCGCGAAGGCCGCCCGGGTGATACAGTGGCATAGTTGCGCAGCATTCTGGTCCTTCTCACCCTCTGCTCTTGTGCCTTGGCACAGGAAATCAGCCTGCCCGAAGCCGTTAAGAAAGCTACCGCCAAATACCCCTCGGTCCAAATTTCTCTCGATCAAGTCTCTGAAGCCGCGGCGGGTATCAACCTCGCGCGCCTCGCTTACCTCCCCCGCGCCGAAATGCTCGGGCAGATCAACCGCGCCACGGCCAACAACGTCTTCGGCCTCCTGCTCCCTCAAACCGTCGTCTCGCCGATCTCTGGCCCTCTTCTCCCCACCGGACCCGGTTTTTCGAACGTCTGGGGCACGGCCGTCGGCCTCATGATCAACTGGGAGCCCTTCGACTTCGGCCGCCGCCAATCCGAAATCGCTAGCGCCGCCGCCAGCAAGACCCGCGCCGAAGCCGCCGTTGCCCGCACCGAACTCGAAGTCGCCGCCGCCACGGCCGACTCCTACCTCACCGCCTTGGCCGCCCAGCAAACTGTCGTCTCCGCCCAAGCCGCCGTCACTCGTTCGCAGGAACTCGTTCGCCTCACCGAGGCCCTCGTCCAATCCGACCTCCGCCCCGGCGCCGATCTCTCCCGCAGTCAATCCGAGGTCCTCCTCGCCCAGGCTCAGGTCGTCCGGGCCGAACAATCCGCCGCCACCGCACGCGCCACCCTGGTCCAGTTCACCGGCCCCGCCACCCCCATCAACTCCTTCCAATCCCTGCCCCCGGCCACCTCGCCCACGGGCATCGCCACCGCGCACCCCATCCTCCGGGAACAGCAAGCCGCCATCGACGAAATCAAGTCCCGGCAGACAGTCCTTGACAAGAGCTGGTACCCACGCCTGAACACACAAGCCAACGTCTTCGGCCGCGGCTCCGGCACCAATCTCAACGGCCCCTATCCCGGCGGCACTGCCGGACTCGGGCCCAACACCGGCAACTGGGCCATCGGCGCCACCGTCACCTTCCCCCTCCTCGAATACAAAACACTCCGCGCCCGCCGGCAAATTGAGCAGCAGCGCATCTCTCGCGAATCCTCCCGCAGCGCTCTCCTCGAACGGGAACTCGCCGCCGCCCTCGACCGCGCCCAGATCGCCGTCGCCACCGCGCGCAATCTCGCCACCATCACTCCCCAACAGGTAACGCTCCTCCGCCAGACCCTGGAACAGACCACCGCCCGCTACCGCGCCGGACTAGCCAATCTCACCGAAGTCACCGACACCCAGCGCCTTCTCACGCAATCCGAAATCGACCATGCCCTCGCCGTGCTCAACGTCTGGCGCTCCGAACTCGCCCTTGCGGCCACCCAAGGCGATCTCGCCCCCTTCCTGAGCAAGGTGCCCTAAACCCATGCGCCTCGTCACCCTCGCCCTCCGCCGCCCGGTGACCATTCTCGTCGCCGTCCTGGCCATCGTCCTCTCCGCCTGGCTCGCCAGTCGCCGCATCGCCGTCGATATTTTCCCCGAAATCGGACAGCCGGCCATCTTCGTCGCCCAACCCTATGGCGGCATGGATCCCTCCCAGATGGAGGGCTACCTGACGTACTACTACGAGTATCATTTCCTCTACATCGCGGGCATCGAACACGTTGAATCGAAGAACATTCAGGGCGCTTCCCTGATGAAGCTTTACTTCCATCCCGGCACTGACATGGCCCAAGCCATGGCCCAGGTCATCGGCTACGTCACCCGCTCCCGCGCCTTCATGCCCCCCGGCGTCGTCGGCCCTTTCATCACCCGATTCGACGGCGGTTCCGTGCCGGTCGGCCAACTGATCTTCTCGAGTCCTACGCGTCCCCCCAGCGAAATGCAGGACATCGCCCTCAACCGGGTCCGTCCCCTCTTCGCCACCATCCCCGGCGTTTCCGCCCCGCCCCCCTTCGGCGGCAACCAGCGCACCATCGTCGTCCGCCTCGACCCGGACAAACTCCGTAGCTATCGCATCTCTCCCGAAGAGGCCATCGCCGCCGTCAATAAGGCCTCCAGCGTCCAGCCTGCTGGAAACATTCGCATCGGCGACTTGAACAATTTCACCACTTCGAACGCGGCCCTCGGCGCGAACCTCCCGGAACTGATGGACGCCCCCGTGCGCCCCGGCGAAAACCCTCCTGTCTTCCTCCGCGATATCGGGGTCATCGAGAACGGAACCGACATTCTCACGGCCTACGCCCATGTCAACGGCAAGCGCACCGTCTACATGCAGATCACCAAGCGCTCGGAAGCCTCCACGCTCGATGTCATAAAAGCCGTCCGCGCCAACCTCCCTGCCTTTAAAGCGGTCTGCCCGGAAGATGTCGACGTCCGCGTCGAGTTTGATCAATCCACCGTCGTCACCCAATCCCTCCGCACCCTCGCGAACGAGGCCGTCCTCGGCGCCGTCCTCACCGGCCTCATGGTCCTGCTCTTCCTTCGCGATTGGCGCAGCAGCCTAATCGTGATCACGACGATTCCCATCGCCCTCCTTTCGGCCCTCGTCGGTCTGTGGGCCCTCGGCCAAACCATCAACATCATGACTCTCGGCGGACTTGCCCTCGCCGTCGGCGTGCTCGTCGACGAAGCGACGGTAGAAATCGAGAACATCCACGCCCACATGGCCAGCGGTCTTGCTCGCGTCCAGAGCGTACTCGATGCCTGCCAAAAGACCGCCCTCGCCCGCCTTCTGTCGATGTTGACTATCCTCGCCGTCTTCGCCCCGGCCCTCTTTATGACCGGCGTCGGCCGCCAACTCTTCGTCCCCCTCTCGCTCGCCGTCGCCTTGGCGATGGCCTCCAGCTACGTCCTGTCGAGCACGCTGGTCCCGGTCCTGGCCGCCAAGTTCGTCCGGCCCTCGGCCCACGCGCCGAAACAGATGCTCTATAGCAATCTACTTGGGGGCCTCCTTCCTCTCCGGTGGATCCTCGCACCGCTCTATCTCCTCGTCACGCTTGGTCTGCTCTTCGCCCTCGTCCCAACTCTCGGCACCGAGCTATTCCCCACCGCCGACGCCGGCCAATTCAAGCTTCGGCTCCGCGCGCCCACGGGCACCCGCATCGAGCGCACCGAAGAATACGCCCTGCAGGCCCTTAAGCTCATCCAGCGCGAAGTGCCCGTCGAGATCAGCTCCGCCTTCATTGGCGTACAACCCGCCAGCTACCCCATCAATACGATCTTCCTGTGGACCTCCGGTCCCCACGAGGCCGTCTTCCAGGTCGCGCTGAAGCCCGAAGCCACGCTCCGCGGGGAGCCGCTTCGAGAGCGCTTGCGCGCCGTCTTTGAAAAAGAACTCCCGCAAGTGCAGATGTCGTTCGAGGCCGGCGACATCGTCAGCGATGTCATGTCGTTCGGTTCCCCAACGCCAGTCGAAGTCGCCGTCCAGGGCCCCGCCCTGCCTGCCAACCGGGCCCACGCCGAAAAGGTCATGGCGGAACTGCGAAAAATTCCGGCCCTCCGCGATCTTCAGTTCGCGCAACCCCTCGACTACCCCACTATCGACGTCCAGATCGACCGCGAGCGCGCCGGCCAGTATGGTCTCACCATGGCCAACGTCGCCCGCTCCCTCGTCGCCGCCACCTCCAGCTCCCGCTTCGTCGACCCCAACTACTGGCGCGATCCCAACTCCGGCAACGCCTTCCAGATTCAAGTCGAAATCCCCCAGCACCGTATGGCCTCGATTACCGATCTGGCTGACCTCCCCGTCATGCAGAACCGGGAGGCGCGTCCGACTCTTGGCGACGTCGCCACCATCAAGCCCGGCAAGACGTACGGCCTCGTCGAGCGCTACAACATGCAGCGCGTCGTCTCCATCACGGCCAACCTGCACGGCGTGCCGCTCGGTGTTGCCGAAAAACAAATTCGCGAGGCCATTAAGAAGGCTGGCGAACCCGCCCGCGGTGTCACAGTAAATGTCCGGGGCCAGGTCCCGGCGCTGACCTCCACACTGGACGGGCTCCGCCTTGGTCTGGCGATTGCCATTGCGGCCATCTTTCTGCTCCTTACCGCAAACTTCCAAAGCGTCCGCCTCGCTCTCGTGGTCCTCTCCACCGTGCCCGCCGCCCTCACCGGCGTCGTGCTCGCCTTAAAGTTCACCGGGACCACGCTGAACATCCAAAGCTTCATGGGAGCCATCATGGCCACCGGCATCGCCGTTGCCAACTCCATCCTCCTCGTCACTTTCGCCGAACTCGCCCGCAAATCCGGCGGCTCCATCACGGAGGCGGCCGCTGCTCGTCTCCGCGCCGTGCTGATGACGGCTTTCGCCATGATGGCCGGCATGGCTCCCATCGCGCTGGGCGCCGAGCAGACCGCCCCGCTCGGCCGCGCTGTCCTCGGCGGTCTCGCGTTGGCCACCGTCGCGACGCTGACCATCGTTCCGCTCTTCTACAAAATCCTCCAACCCGAAAACGCCAGCGATCCGTCGCTCCTACCCCATGAAGACAATCTTTAGCCTCGCCCTCCTCTGCGCCTCGGGCCTGCTGGCCCAGGAGACCGTCGCCGTCGTCGTCCAACCGCTCGACCGGAAGCTGCGCCTGCCCGCCGAGATCCTACCCTATCAATCGGTCGACCTCCATGCCCGCGTCCAAGGCTTCGTCGAGAGAGTGGAAGTCGACCGCGGCAGCGTGGTCCGCAAGGGTCAGTTGCTCCTCGAGTTGGCCGCCCCCGAACTCAAGGCGCAACTCGCTGAAGTCGAGGCCAAGGCCCTGGCGGTAGAAAGCCAGCGCGCCGAAGCTGAGGCCCGTCTCGCTAGCCAGGAAGCGGTACTCGAACGCCTCAAACAGGCCTCCGCCACGGCCGGCGCCGTAGCCGGCATCGAAGTCATTCAGGCCCAGAAATCCGCCGACGCGCTGAAGTCCCAAATCACCAGCATCCAAAGCCAGGCCCGCGCCACGCGCGCCTCGGCCGCGGCTATCAGCGAACTCATTGGCTACCTCAAGGTGACGGCTCCGTTCGACGGCGTCATAACGGCCCGCCACGTCCACCCCGGCGCCCTCGCCACCGGCCCCCTGCTCCGCATTGAACAGGTGAACCGTCTCCGCGTCGTCGTCGCTTTACCCGAATCCGAAGTCGCGACCATGGTCCCCGGCGCTACCGTTCCCTTCACCATCGCTGGAGGCCTCACGGGCAGCGGCACGATTACCCGAATCGCTCGTTCGCTCGACGCCAAGACCCGCACGATGCCGGTTGAACTGGAGGTGGCCAACCCCACCGGCAGACTTAGCCCAGGCATGTACGCCGAGGCCACCTGGCCCGCCCGCCGCGCGAAGCCGTCCATTCTCGTGCCGCCGACCGCCGTTGTCACCACCAGCGAAAAGGTCTTCGTCATCCGAAACAACAACGGCCAGGCCGAGCACGTCCCCGTCGTCAAGGGAGCCCCCGCCGGCGAACTCCTCGAAGTCTTTGGCGACCTCAACGCCGGCGACAAGATCCTACGCCGCGGCACCGACGAGATCCGCCCCGGCGCCGCAATTAAATAGGCTGACGAGAGGTTCGCCAGGAGACCATTATCAGAAGATCGAGTGGTTCTCTTTCTTCCGCCCCAATCCAGCAGGAGACGGCACAACAGAGCACTTTCGGTCGTAGCCCTCGCCGACATACATGCCGGTGCGGCAGGCCGAAGAAACGCTCCGCCGCCACGGCATTCTTCTGCTGCGTCATGAATATCGTCTCGGCCACCACGCGGAAAAGCCCGTCCTCTCTCCTCCCTCAGCCTCATGGGATATGATCAAAATCCTTTCCATCATGCGCGCCGCTATCCTACTCCTCGCTGCCTGCGCTCTTCAGGCCCAGAACTCGACCAAACCCGGCCGGTTTCACGTCGAACATCCCACTCTTTTGAACCTTGGCTTCGAATGGGCCATCGAAGGGGATGAGAATCGCAATGCCGTTGTCGACGTCCGCTTCCGCAAAGCCGGCGCCGCCGCGTGGCGACCCGCGCTGCCCCTCCTTCGCATCGGCGGCGAACGCCCACACCGCGACCGCGAGAAAATGACGCACACCGTCCCCCACGGCTTCGCCGGCAGCATTCTCAACCTCGAACCCGCCACCAGCTACGAGTGCGAGTTCACCCTTCGCGACCCCGACGGCGTCACCGGCCAGGCCCTCCAAAAAGTCACAGTCTCCACCCGCACCGAACCGAAGTCCTTCGCCGGCGGCCGCGTCCTTCACGTCTATCCCGCCGACCACGAAGGTCCCAAGCTCGAACCCAGCTACATCGGATTCAAGGCCGCCTACTACGGCGAAGGCCGCGGCGACTGGACCTCCGTTCGCATGACGAAAGCCCAGCCCGGCGATACCATCCTCATCCACGCCGGCCTCTACCGCCCCGACCGCCTCAACTACGTCGATCCCCTGAGCGCCCCTTTCACAGGCTACTGGCCGCTCTCTCTCAAGGGCACTGCCGAAAAGCCCATCACCATTAAGGGCGCAGGCGACGGAGAAGCCATCTTCGACGGAGCGGGCAACCATAAGCTCTTCGATGTCCAGGCCACCCACCATCACATCTTCGAAGGCCTCACCTTTCGGAACACCGAAGTCGCCCTGTTCGCCGGCGACAAGGAAGTTATGGGCGCCGTCGCGCTCACCGTTCGGAACTGCCGCTTTGAAGATATCGGCGTCGGCGTCTGGACCGAGAACGCCGACTCCCGCGACTTCTTCATCTCCGATAATCTCTTCCTCGGCCGCGAAGACCAGATGCGCCTCATCGGCTGGAACCAGGTCGGCTCCCGCGCCGCCGGCATCTACCCTTCCCATCAACTCCGCAGCTTCTTCGCCGTCAAAGTCTATGGCCCCGGCCACATCATCGCCCATAACTCTATCGCCTACTTCCACGACGCCATCTGCATCTCCACCTACGGCCCGCCGGACGCCGATCCCGAGCGCCGCGCCTCCTCCATCGATATCTACAACAACGACATGCACCTGACGAACGACGACTTCATCGAGGCCGACGGTGGCGCCCACAACATCCGTATCTTCCAAAATCGTGGCGTCAATGCCGCCCACAATGGCTACAGCGCCCAACCCATGTTCGGCGGCCCTGTGTACTTCTATCGCAACATCGCCTATCACATTCCCGCCGGAGGAGCGTTCAAGCTCAGTGCTTCGCCGGCCGGCATCATCGCCTATCACAACACGTTGATTGCCGAACAGGCCGCCCGCGATCCCTATAGCAACGCTCATTTCCGCAACAACCTCTTCCTGGGTCGCGACACCCCGAACAAAGGCATCATGAACTGGGCCTTCGGCTCGGCCCAGTACAGCTCCGATTACAATGGCTTCCGCCCCAATCGCAACGTCCAGAAGCAGTACAGTTGGCTCGCCCCTCCCGCCACCGCGTGGAAGGACTTCGCCACTCTCGCCGAATTCCAGCAGGCCACCGGCCAAGAGGCGCACGGCATCGAAGTCGACTACGACATCTTTGAAAACCTCGCCGCACCGGACATCAATCGCCGCCATCACGTTTATCACGCCGCCGATCTGAACTTCCGCCTCAAGCCTAACTCGAAGGCTGTCGATGCCGGCCAGGTTCTGCCCACCGTGAACGACGGATTCACGGGCAAAGCCCCCGACCTCGGAGCCCTCGAAGCCGGCCAACCCGAACCCCACTACGGCCCCCGCTGGATCACCTGGAAACCGTTCTATCGATGAGTGCCAGATCGACTCTCTGCACCGCTGCCAAGTGGCTCGCCGGCGCCGCCGCCGTAGGCGCCGCAGTTTACGGAGCGCAGGCCGGAAGCGCGTGGTTCCGGTATGGCAAACCCAATCGTGAAGACGAGGACCTGATCCTCAACGCCCTTCTGCCTGGCTACGAGATCGTCGAACGCCACAGCATCGCCGTCGACGCTCCGGCCAACATCACCTTCGCGATGGCCTGCGCAATCGACCTCGAAGACTCCCGGCTTGCCCGCGCCATTTTCCGGGCCCGCGAACGCCTACTGGGAGCCACTCCGGCGACACAACCTCGCCCCCGCGGCATCCTCGCCCAGACCCAGGCTCTCGGCTGGTCGGTCCTCGCCGAGATCCCCAACCACGAGATCGTCATCGGCGCTGTGACGCAACCTTGGCTGGCCGACGTCGTCTTCCGCGGCCTGCCGCTCGACGAGTTTCTGGCCTTCGACGATCCCAATTTCGTCAAGCGGCCTGCCGCTCGACGAGTTTCTGGCCTTCGACGATCCCAATTTCGTCAAGATCGCCTGGACCATCCGTGCCGACCGGGTCACCGAGTCGACGTCCATCTTCCGCACCGAAACCCGTGCTCTTGCCTGCGGCCCCGCGGCCCGCGCGAAGTTCCGCCGCTACTGGTCCCTCGTTTCGCCCGGCATCGCCCTCATCCGCCTTACCTTGCTCAATCCAGTCAAGCGGGAAGCGGAACGCCGCTACGCCGAGACCTCCGGGAGAGCCTGAGTGAAGACCTTGGCATCAGCGCTGCTCAGCGCCGCCGGTCGAGTTCGTTTCCGTGTTCGCTGCGTACGGCCAAGTGGAAGTACAAGGCTACGGTCCCGCCACGAAGGCCCGCATCGTCGGCTGCGGCAGCGATAGCGCGACCGATTCAGCAGGGCGGTTCGCGATCTCCGGCAGGGTAAAGGCCGGAGGATATCTGGGCTGCACCATCCAGGTCAGGCTGAAACACCCCGCGAAGAAGTATGAACGCGGCGCGAGCCTGGGTTCGATTAATCCGGCGCCGGCAGGTGATTCCGAGGGCGAACCCGGACTCCGGATCGGACTCGTATTTCTTGAGCGCGGCTTGCAGATTGCGCTGCGCGTCGGCCCACTTTCCTTCACACGTCTCACAGGTCTCATCGGCCAACTGCATCGCACCCATGCCAGCAACCCGGCCACACTGACGTCGCCCAGTTCTTGCTACAGTAACGCCATGCTCGGCTCATGTCCCGCCATCGCCTTCACCCTCACAACAGACCCGGCTCGCGCCAAATCTTTCTACACCAACGTCCTCGGCCTCGAATTCGTCAATCAGGACGATTTCGCCATCGTGTTTAACGCCCATGGAACCATGCTGCGTGTTTCCATGGCGCCCACCCACACGCCCGCTGAACATCCGGTGCTCGGTTGGCAGGTTCCTGATATCGCCGCCACCGTCACCAGTCTCGGCCAGGCCGGTGTCACCTTTGAACGCTATCCCTTCCTGCCGCAAGACGACTTGGGCATCTGGACTTCGCCTGACGGCTCCGCCAAAGTCGCCTTCTTCAAGGACCCGGACGGTAACGTCCTCAGCCTCACTGAAGCCTAGTCCGCCTCGCTCCGCAGCAGGCGCCAGAACTCCGGGTTCGCGCTGATCGTGTTGTGGCTCTCCCCTCGCACCACCGCGTAAGTAGCCACGCCCGGTGCAAATCGTGTCCGCAGCAGTTCTGTGCTCTCCCGCGGAACCACTTCGTCGTGCTCCGCCGCCACCACTAACGTCGGCGCGGTCACCCTGGCCGCATATTGGCCCGACTCAAACCGATCCGCCAGCAACCACCGGACGGGCACGTAGGGAAACTGCGCCGACGCTAGGTCCAGTAGACTGTCGAAAGGCGTCACCAGCACCAACCGTTCCACCTGCCGTTCCGCGGCAATTCGCACGGCCACCCCGCCTCCCAAACTCCGTCCCACCACGACCACGCGCTCATGCTCCCTCCGCACCAAGTCAAACAACGCGAGCCCATCACCCACCAACGCCGCCTCAGAGGGACTACCTGTGCTGCCCCCATAGCCGCGATAGTGCATCAGGTAGATGGCGTGGTTCGGAAACGCCCGCACAAAGTCGGGCAGGTCCGGCGTAACGTCTTCGGCATTCCCGCCGAAGTAGATCAGCGCCTCCGGTCCCTCCCGCAGCCGCGTCGAAACTAGAATCCGTTCGTCGTCTCTGGTCAATGCCATTAAGCTGGCCCCAATTCCTGAATCCCGCGGCTGCGGAAAATAAATCAACGACCTCTGCCAGAAATAGAGAATCACACACAGGCAAACATAAACGATCGCCAGCCCAGCCAACAAGTTTCCAATCGGCCGCACGAAAGACATAGATTGAGGATATGCCAGCCGTACGTTCCTCGCTCCAAGCTGACCTCGCCAAGCTAGGCGTTGCACCTGGCAGCGTGCTCATGGTCCATGCCGGTGTTCGATCCGTAGGCCCCGTCGTGGGCGGCGCCAACGTCATCCTTCAGTCCCTGCTCGACGCCCTCGGCCCCTCCGGCACCCTCGTCGCCTATCTCGACTTCGAGCCGTTCTTCGACGATGACGATACTGTCGAAGTCCCCGTCTTCGACAAGCGAATCGCCCGCGCCGCCCGCGACCACGGCGTCCTCCATGAAACGCTTCGCACCTGGCCCGGAGCGCTGCGCAGCGACCATCCCGACGCCGGGGTCTCCGCCATCGGCCCCCTCGCCGGATGGATCACCGCGGACCATCCGTTCCTCTACGGATACGGCCCGGGCACACCGTTTGAAAAGGTCCTGCTAGCTAACGGAAGCGTGCTGATGCTCGGCGCCCCCCTCGACACCATCACGCTCCTTCACTTCGCCGAGCATCAGGCCCGCATCCCCAACAAGCGCATTCGGCGCTACCGCCGCCTTATGCCCACGGCCCAGGGCCGACAGTGGATCGAGTTTGAAGAGTTCGACACGGCCGATCCGGTGCACGAAAGCCTCCCCGCCAATGTCTTTGAGCAGATCGCCACCGCCTACCTCGCCGCTGGCCGCGGCAGCACTGGCCTCGTCGGCGCCGCTCCCTCAGCCCTCTTCCATGCGCCGGACCTCGTCCGGTTTGGCATCGAATGGCTGGAGCGCTACTGCGGAGCCGAATGCACATAGTTGCAGCCGGAGCTGAAAGTCGATTGACTTGCTGCGAAGCTTATATAACTATATTATTATGCAACTGCTTGGTTATATTCATCCGCAACCGCCGAGCCTCGATGCCACCTTCGCCGCCCTGGCCGACCCCACCCGTCGCGCCATCCTTGCCCGCCTGGCCCAAGGCGAGGCCTCCGTCAACCAACTCGCCGAACCGTTCGCCATTTCACAGCCCGCCATTTCCAAGCATCTCAAAGTGCTCGAACGTGCCGGCCTAATCTCCCGCGGCCGCGACGCCCAGCGCCGTCTCAGCCGCCTCGAACCGAAACCCCTCGCCGAGGCCAATCAGTTTCTGGAGCAGTACCGCCAGTTCTGGCAAACCTCCTTCGCCCGGCTCGACACCCTGCTTGAGGAGATCCAATGTTCTACCCCGAATCCTTCGAAGTCTCGACGCCGTCCGACTGCGAAATCCTGATCACCCGAAACTTCGCCGCCCCCCGGCAACTCGTCTTCGACGCCTTCACCAAACCCGAACTCGTTCGCCAATGGCTGCTCGGCCCCTCCGGCTGGACGATGCCTGTCTGCGAGATTGACCTCCGGGTAGGCGGCGCGTATCGCTACCTCTGGCGCAATGAGAGCACCGGCGCAGAGATGGGAATGGGCGGATTGTTTCGCGAGATCGACGCTCCGCGGCGGCTCGTCGCCACCGAAAAATTCGACGAAGCCTGGTATGCTGGCAAAGCCATCGACACTACCGTATTCCTCGACACGCCGGCCGGTACCCGGATCGAACTGACCGTCCTGTACGAGTCCCAGGAAGCGCGCGACACGGCCAAGCGATCCGGCATGGAGCAGGGCATGGCAGCCGGATACAGCCGCCTCGAAGAACTCCTTTCTGCCATCGAATCCCCGAAGGCCCGCTAAATGGATCCCGCCATCGGTGAAGGCATTAAGTGGAAGACGCCGAGCTTCAACGTTCGACCCCAATCAACTGCTCCAATAGCTCAGCCCCGATCGAGCCTCGGGCAAGTCCGAAACCGGACCGGAATCGAGAGCCAAGGACCAGCCTGCCAAGCCAACCTGCGTCAGCGGATCAACCACCTCCGCTGATCAGTACAGCACCACATTTTGCGATCCCGGGCCCGAATCGTCTACACTCACTTTTCCGATGCCCAACACCTACGATCAGGTCCTCTATCCCAGCAAAGCCTTCCAGGACACCCACCCCGATCGGCTGGCCACAACTGCCACCCTCCTCGGCCTCCAACCCCCTACCGGCTCCTGCCGCATCCTTGACGTCGGTTGCGGTGACGGTAGCAACATCATTCCCCTCGCCGTCGCCCTCCCCGGCTCCCACTTCGTCGGCATCGATCTTGCCTCCCGTCCCATCGAAATAGGCCAAGCCACCATCGCCCGCCTCGGGCTCACCAACGTTGAACTCCACGTCCTCGATATCCTTGACTCCCCCGCAAGCCTCGGCCCCTTCGACTACATCATCGCCCACGGCTTCTGCTCCTGGGTCCCGGCCTTCGTCCTCGACGCCTTCTTCGCACTCTGCCAGCGCCATCTCTCCCCCAATGGCGTGGTCTACGCCAGCTACAACACCTATCCCGAAGGCCACCTCCGCGACGCAACGCGACGCATCCTCCACCACCCCGGCCCCGGCACCGTCGCCGACGGTAAAGTCTACCTCGCGACGGTCCGCCAGCGCGCCACCAACCCGCTGTGGCAGTCCATCCTCGATTCCGAATTCAACCGACTCAACTCCCGCGACGAAAGCGTCACCTTTCATGACGAACTCAGCGGCGCCTACCGCTGCTTTTACTTCGCCGACTTCATCGAACGCGCCGCCCCCTTCGGCCTCCAGTTCCTCGACGAAGCCAAGCTCCGCGCCGTGCTGTCCCCCGCCTTCACTCGCGAAGCCCTCGCCCAACCTAACGAGATCGCTTATCAACAGGCTCTCGATTTCGCCACCTTCCAGGGCTTCCGGCGAACTCTCCTCTGCCGCGCCAACCTCACCATTGAACGCGGCAACTTCGCCCAATACCTACCCAAGCTCCGCCTCGCCTCGCCCCTTCGCTTCGGCAGCCGTTCCGGCAACGGCGCCGAAAGCTTCCGTAACGAACGGGGCCCCGGCCAAATCGAGCTCAATCATCCGGATCTCCTCAAAATCCTCCACCGCCTCGAGGCCGTCTGGCCGCAGGCGCAGCCCCTCGCCAGCCTGCTGCCCGCCAACCCGGACCCTACCGTACTCGATCAAATCCTGGCTCTCGCCGCGGCATCACTCGTCTCCCTGCGAAGTTTCGATCTCCCTGTCGCCCATACGCCAAGTCATCGTCCTCTCGCCAGCCCCCTCGCCCGTCTCCAGGCCTCGGCAGGCCCGCTCCTCACCACCCTCCTCCACACCCACGTTCAGTTCGACGAACTTTCCGCGCGCGACTTCCTGCAACTCCTCGACGGCGCCCGCACCACGGCCGACCTCGCTCCAGGAAACAAAGCCGCGGTATCGGAAGTCCTCAAAACCTTCTACAGGATGGGCCTGATGATCGCTTAAAGCCGGAAGAGCTTCTCGGACGTCATCCCTTTAAACGCATTCCGCGTGTCCACTACGATCGGCGAGGCAGCCAGAATCGCATCCCGGTCAAACGCCGTGTGGTCCGTAATCAGCACGACGCAGTCCGCCGCCTGGCAGGACGCAATCACGTCCTGGGAGTCCATTTCCTGCCCATCAATCCGCACATGCGGGACGAATGGATCGCTGTAGCTCAGCACCGCGCCCCGTTGCTTCAGCAAATGAACGATGTCCAGCGCCGGCGACTCCCGCACGTCCTCAATATTCTTCTTGTAAGCCACACCCAGAACGTGAATCTTCGAATCGCGCAAGGGTTTCCGGTTCTCGTTTAGAGCATGCTGCACCTTGTCAACGACGAAGTGTGGCATCTGCCCGTTGATGTAGCCCGCCAAGTCAATAAAGCGTGCCTCGATGCCCTGTTGCCGCGTCTTCCACGCCAGGTAAAAGGGATCCACTGGAATACAGTGGCCGCCCAACCCCGGTCCCGGATAGAACGGCATGAAGCCGAACGGCTTCGTCGCTGCCGCGTCAATCACTTCCCATACGTTGATCCCCATCCGGTCGCACATCATGGCCATTTCGTTGGCCAGACCGATGTTGATCATCCGAAACGTGTTCTCGAGCAGCTTCACCATCTCTGCCACGCTCGTCGACGTCACCGGCACCACGGAATCCAGGGACTGCGCATAGAACAGTGCCCCTAACTCCGTACAAGCCGGAGTAATCCCGCCCACTACTTTCGGAATGTTCCGCGTCTGATACTTAGCGTTCCCAGGGTCCACTCGTTCCGGCGAAAAACAAACAAAGAAGTCCTCTCCTACTTTCAGCCCGGACTTCTCTAGAATCGGCAGCACCAACTCGTCAGTCGTACCCGGATAGGTCGTCGACTCCAGAATCACCAGCGTCCCCGGCCGCAGATACTTGGCAATCTGCTCGGTCGAATTCACGATGAAGCTCATATCCGGATCTTTGGTTTTCCGCAGCGGAGTCGGCACGCAGATGTTGATCGTGTCCATCTCCGCCAGCCTCGAAAAGTCGTTGGTCGCCTGGAATTGCCCGCTCGCCACTAGCGGCCCCAGCACGTCGCTCGAAACGTCTTGGATGTAGGAGGTCCCCTGGTTCAACAGGTCAATCTTCTCCTGCTGAACATCAAAGCCCACTACCTGGAACCCGGCCCGGCCAAATTCCATCGACAGCGGCAATCCGACATATCCCAAGCCGACAATTCCCGTTACCGCCTTCCGGCTGCCGATCTTCTCCGCGAGCACCTCTTTATGCGTCATGTCCATCCTGAAAGTAAAAAGTCCCGGTCCCAATCAACTCCGCCGGGCCAACCATCACCACATCCTCATCGTCTGTAGGCCAACGGAACTCCAGCGGACCGGCCGGAGTTTGTACCGTCACCGAGCGCCCCACAATCCCGCGCACCATCGCGGCCACCGCCGCCCCGGTCGAACCGGTCCCCGAACTGTTCGTCACGCCCACGCCCCGCTCAAAAAAGCGCACGTCCAGCGTCAACCCGTCCACGTGCTTCACAAACGAAACATTGGTCCGGTTCGGGAACCGCGGATCCCGCTCAATCACAGCGCCCATCGCCGCCCAGTCAAACTCAAAATTTTCAACGAACACGGCGCACTGCGGATTCCCCACGTTCAGAATCGTGCAGTTGACGATCTCCTCGCCCACCACCAAAGCCTCGCGCTCCGCCTCAATCACCGGCCGGCCCATATTCATCTCAAACACGAACCGTGGCCCCTGCCGTTCCAAACGGCGCAATTGCTTCTCGCCACCGCCCGTCCGGATTTTGATTGCCTCCGGCTCATACCCGTTCATCATCGCCCACGCCGCCGCGCAGCGCGTCCCGTTTCCCGACATCTCCACTTCCCCGCCGTCCGGGTTGAACAGGCGGATCCGCATGCCGTCCGCCGGCCGGTCGCAGACCAGCCATCCATCGGCTCCTATACCCGTGTTCCGCCCGCAGATCGCTGACGCCACCGCGGAAAGGTTATCCGCCGGCGCTTCGTCCGCCCAAGTCAGCAAAAAGTCATTCTTGGCGCCATGCGCCTTTGCAAATGGGATCAACATAGCCCTTACCGCCGCACCCGGCGGTATATCTCCAACGGAGCCGAATTCTTCACATCTATTATCTTCACACGGGCATACCGCGGAAACTTACTCAGCGCCTCACTCACCGGGTCATCCCGCCGCGCCACCACCCATTCCTGCCACAGAAACAGGTCCGGCCGCTGCAGTACCGCCTGAAAGTACAACCCGTTCCCTTCGTGCACCGTCTCGCGCAGCGGAATCCCCGCCTCGCGGAAAATACCCGAAAAGTCTCCGAACGGAGCGACCACCCCCGTCCCCCGCTCATAGTTGGCGGCCAGATACTTTGCCGCTTCCGCCGTCCACGCCCGGCGCGTCTCAGAGTTCACCTGCGACTCCTTCCACGTTGCCCAGCCGTCGGCCTTCGGATAAAACACCCACGGCAGAACGGCCGCCGAAACCACCAGCGCCGCCATCCATGGGCGCGGCCACACAGCTACCAACGCGGCCCCGCCAAACGCCAGCAGCGGAATCACCGCCATCCCATACCGCGTGTTGTAGTAACTGTGCGGCCACAGGTGCGGCACATGGATCGGCGTACCCGAACCATGCAGGCTCAGCACATAGAACGCCGGCGCCAGCGCCAGAAACAAGACCAGCCAAAATTGCCGCCGTATTAGGGCCACCACTGCGCCTAGCGAGCCAACCACCACAAGCCCCCAACCGCTCACCAACTGCCCCGCCGCCCCGAAATATTGCATCGACTGCAACCAATCTCCGCGCCCCGGGTAGTCCGCCCCGCCTTGAATCGCCATCGCCGATCCGGGTCCCCGATAGAAGTCCAACCAGTCGCCATGAAACACCGCGTTGTGGCCAAACCAGTACAGCGGTCCAAACGACGCGATCGCTCCAACTCCCACCGCAGCGCGCCAACCCTCCCGGAAAAAGAAGAACGCCACCAAAGGCGGAATCAGAAACCAGCCTTCATACCGCGTCATTGTCGCGCCCAGCAACCCCAGACCCGCGAGCCACCACGCCGGCCGCACCATCGCATAGAGTACGGTCATCGTGCACGCGAAGAACAAGGCCTCCGTCATCGCGATCGCCTGCAGATACAACACATTCGGGTTCAAGGCAAAGAGCAGCACCGCGGTCCAGGCCGCCGCCGGGGAGTCCCACAATCGCCGTACGGCGCTGAAGAACATACAACCCGCCCAAACAAAACAGAAACCCATCACCGCCGACGCCGCCAGCCCGCTCCGCCACCACGCATCCACACTCACGAGCGGCAGCATCAACAAATGCGGCAACGGCAGCCATACCGTCCCAATCTGTTCATACCCCGGCGTCCGCGAATCGAAGATCCGCCGCGCAATGTTCAGATGGGCATTCGCATCGCCCCAGTAGAGCAGATACCCGTGCCGCCAGAACCACGCAATCGCCGCCACACTCAGCGTCAGCAGAACCGGCACTACCGCCCACAGAGGCGGTAGTGTGCCCCGTTTCGACTTCTTCGGCTTCCGCTTAGAAGTCCGTGAACTTGCGGAATTCTTGGAACCTGGCATCAATCTCCGAGCGCTGCAACGTACGGAACCGGTCAACACCGAATTTCTCGCAGCAGTAACTACCCATAACCGACCCGTAAATCACCGCACGGCTCAGTTCGCGCCGGTCGATGTGGCCTTTTTGCAGGTCGATTCCCTGTTGCGCCAGATAACCCATGAAACCACCGGCGAAGCAATCGCCAGCGCCTGTCGGATCAAACACGCTCTCGAGTAAGTAACCCGGCATGATGAAGTAATCGTCGCCGCGGAACGCCATCGCGCCGTATTCGCCGCGCTTGATCACTACGGTATTCGGGCCCATCGCTTGAATCGCTTTGGCCGCCTTCCGCAAGTTCGTTTCCCCCGACAACTGGCGCGCTTCGTGGTCGTTCAGCAGCACGAAATTCCAACCCTTCAGCGTCTCGAGCAACTCATCGCGGAAGTCTGAAATCCAGTAATTCATGGTGTCGCCGCCCGTCACCCACGGCGCCTTCATTTGCGCACGCACGTTCCGCTGCAGCGTCGGCTGAATGTTACCGAGAAACAGATAGGTCGCATCCTTGTAGTTTTCCGGTAGCTTCGGCTCAAAGTCCGCAAATACGTTCAGGTCGGTCACCAGGGTCGTCCGGTCGTTCATGTCCGGCGTGTAGACGCCTTTCCAGAAGAACGTCTTGCCGGCTACTCGCTCAAGCCCCTCCACGTCAACACCATGATTCTCGAGGAGCGCCATATCCTCGGCGGCAAAATCGTCACCGACGACTCCCACAATCTTAGTCTTGGAAAAGTAACTCGCCGCCAGCGAGATGTAAGTGCAGGAACCGCCGAGCATCCGCTCGACTTTTCCGTGCGGCGTTTCCACCCCGTCATAGGCGACGGAGCCAACCACGACAATTGACATATCCTTTCATTGTAACGGCAACCGAAGCAGCGCCACGCAACCCCGTTCCGGCCGGTTCTCGAGCGTTAGCGATCCGCCGTGCCCTTCGGCAATCTGCCTGCACAGCACCAGACCTATCCCGCTTCCGGATGGCTTCGTCGTAAAGAACGGCACGAACAGGTTGGTCGTCGCCGCCAACCCCGGCCCCTCGTCCTCCACCCGCAACTCCACCTGCCACGGCAGCACCTCCCACCGTACCCGCACCCCACCCCGGGTTTCCAGCGCCGCCTCCACGCCGTTCTTCACCAGATTGATCAACAACTGCTCCAGTTGGTCGGCATCGGCCTGCACCGTTACCTCCGGACCACCAACAATCGCCACCGGCATCCGCACTTCCATCCGTACCACCCGCAGCACCAACTCCTGCAGCCGCACCGGCGCCAAGGCAGGCCGTGGCAGCTTGGCAAACTTCGCGTAGGCGCCCATAAACCGTGCCAGCGATTCGCTTCGCGCTGCAATCACGCTCAGCCCCCCTTGCATGTCCTCCCGCCAATCCTCCGGCAGCGGGTCCCTCCTCACGATCGATTCGAGTGAACCTGCGATCGACTTAATCGGCGCCAGCGAGTTATTCAGCTCATGGCCCAGCACCCGCACCAGCCGCTGCCAAGCCTGCAACTCTTCTTCTCGCAATGGCCGCGTCAGGTCGGTCAAGACCAGCAGCCGATGGGGCAATCCGCCTTCCCGGAACGAACTTCGCGAAATCCCCCATCGCCCCGACCCGCCCGGAAACACCCGCTGCACGGTCTTGACACTCTCGTCGTCCAAATACTCCGCCAACCCCAGTTCCCCCGCCTCCCGCTCCAGCATCCGCTCTGCAGGCTGCCCCAGCAACCGCTCCCCCGCCCGGTTCACCAGCCGCAACTGCCGCTTCTCATCGAAGGCAAAGATAGCGACATCAATTTCCTCCATCACCTTTCGCAGCAGCGTCGTCGCCTCCAGTGCGCCCAGCCGCTGGGTCCGCATCGTCGCGCCCATCGCGTTCACTTGCTGCATCACTTCGGCCAACGCGTCCGTACCCGACGCCCCCGTCGCCCGAATCGAATAGTCCCCTTCCCGGATCGCTTCCAACAGATTCGAAACCGTCCGCAGCGGCGATGCGATCCGCTCCCTCACCGCCAATCCAAAGCCCAACCACGCCCCGCCAATCACCAGCCCCAGAGTCCACATCGCATTCGGCGTGTAGTCTCCCGTCCCGATCACCCACCCCGCAAAAACCACCGCCGGCAGCCCCGCCGCCAGTGCCAGCACCTGCACCGAGCCTTCGTGGGACAGCTTAAAGCCCATAGCGTTCAAGCCGCCGGTAGAGCGCACTCCGCGAAAGGCCCAACGCCCGCGCGGCGTGGCTGACGTTTCCATCGTGCCTGGACAGGGCCTTCTTGATCAGGAATCCCTCCACCTCTTCAAGGCTCATCTCTTCGAGACGTCCCGTTCCCTCGCGGGGCGGCCGCACGGCTAGGTCCGCCACCCGGATCAGATGATCCTGCGCCATCAGCACCGCCCGTTCCACCACGTGATTCAGTTCCCGAACGTTACCCTGCCAAGGGTTCTCCACCATCAGCTTCATTGCCGCCGGTTCAAAACCGGCCAGGTGCTTTCGATACCGCCGCGAATGCGATGCCAGGAAGTAAGCGGCCAGATGCGGAATGTCCTCTTTCCGCTCCCGTAACGGCGGTAGTGGAATTTCGATTGTGTTCAACCGGAAGAGCAGGTCCTGCCGAAACCGATTCTGCGTCACCTCTTCTTCCAAATTCGCATTCGTCGCCGAGATCACCCGCACGTCCACCCGCTTCGTCTTGGACGATCCTACCCGCTCCATCTCGCCAATCTCGAGTACCCGCAGAAGCTTCGCCTGCAAATTATAAGGAACGTTGGCGATCTCATCCAGAAACAGCGTCCCCGTATCAGCCAGCTCAAACCGGCCCACCCGGTCCACCTTCGCATCCGTAAAGGCGCCCTTCACGTGACCAAACAACTCGCTCTCGAAAATCCCTTCGGCCAAGCCACCCGCGTTCACTGTGATCATCGGCCGGTCCCGCCGCAGCGAGATCGCGTGCAGCGTCCGCGACACCACCTCTTTGCCGGTTCCTGGCTCGCCCGTGATCAATACGTTCGCGTCCGAAGGCCCGACCCGTGCGATCAACTGCAGCACCGGTTGCATTGCCGCGCTCTCGGCGATCATCGCCGGACGCCCTTCGCTCTGCAGCAGCCGGTTTTCCGCCTCCAACCGCTGGCTCTTCCGCAGTGCCTCGCTCAGTTCGACCTGCGTCCGGACGATCGCCAGCAACCGAGCGTTGTCCCACGGTTTCTGCACGAAATCCCGCGCCCCGTGCCGCATCGCTTCCACCGCCAACTCGACCGAACCCCACGCCGTCATCACTACCACCGGCAGCGAAGGATCCTTCGCCGCCACCTGCCGCAGAACATCCAGGCCCTCCTGCCCCGAGGTCGTGTCCCGCGCATAGTTCAGATCCATCAGTAGGATGTCGTATTCGCGGATCTCGAGAGCGGACAGAATCGCCGCCGGCGACGCCGCCGTCTCAATCTGGTAGCCTTCCGCCTTCAGCAGCAGCCGCAGAGCGGCGAGCACATCGGGCTGGTCATCGGCGATCAGGATGCGGGGGGGGTTGGGCTTGCTCACTAGCATCCAGAATCTGCAATCTTGGGACCAGGATGCAAATGCTTGAAAACAGGTCCCCACGCGAATGCCGGCCGTCCGCTATTGGGACGCCCCTGTCCCGCTACCGCGCACCGGCTTTTCGAATATAGATCGTACCGTTCATCGACCGGAACGTGATCTCCGGCCCTCCGCCGTTAATCTTTCCGACAATGGTCTTATCTACCTGCACCCGGTATCGCGGCCGGCCCTCCCCGTTCTGCTCCCGCTTCACTTCCGACTCGCTCGTCACGGCCATCTCAAAATCGGTGTATACCTTGCCCCAGACGTTCCGCACCTTTACATTGGCCGCCAAGTTCGCCGGGAACGTGACATCGACGGTGCCGTTCAGCGTTGAGAACGACATCGGCTTATCCGGGCTGACCTGCTTCAGAGACACGGTCAGCTTGCCGTTCAAAGCATGGGCCACGACGGTACCGCTGACATCCTTCAGATTCACCGAACCGTTCACACTATCGACATCGATATCGCCGTCTACGTTCTCCACGTTGATCCCCTTTCCGTTCACGCCGCGAAGATTCAGCGAGGCCTTAGCCGGCACCCAGATCTGCAGGTCGCTATTCCGGCTCAGAACCGACGTACTGACCTTAACGACGTTGCCCTCTTCTTCAACATTAAAACCGCTAGACCCGCTCATGATCTGCCGCATCCCGTTCGGCGCCGGCTTTTCGTTCACGGCGTTCGAGCCGCCCACTTCGACGATGACGTCTTTGCCCGCGTGCGTCTGCACCGTGATTGAGCCGTTGATCGTGTTCGCCTTCACCAGCGCCGGCCGCGTCGGGTCGCTCAGCGGAACGTTGATCTTCTCCGCCCAAACCGCCCCGCAGAACAGTCCCAGAATCCACAATTTCTTACGCATGATTACTTTCCTAACGAATGAATCAAAATCTCGATATTCAGTCCGCTGATGGCCAGCAGCGGTCCGCCGACCAGCTTTACGTCTGCATCGTTGCTGCGTTGCTCTACGTAGATCTCCACCGTCTGCATCCCGGCAAAGCTCCGGTCAATGGTTTCCGGCGCGGCCCATACAGCCGGTGACGAAACGAACCCAATTAACACCCTCATTGCCAATTCTCCTGTTTCAATGCCCGTTCGAGATATTGCCGGACGTTAGGATCGAGCTTCGGATCCAGCCGCAACTTCTCGACGCCGCTCCGTTCCCGCGCGGCAAGCAGCAGGTCGATTCCCGCCACCTGCACCAGGGGTGAATCGTCAAGGGTTAGCAATTCGCGCGCCGCCTGCTTCACCGTCTCACTCCGGGCGTAGCGCCGAAGGGCGTCGGCCGCGGCCAGGCGCACATCGACGCTCGAATCCATCCGCAGCGTCCGGGTCAGAGCCCCGATCACTTCCGCGTCGGGTTTCTCGAGCGCCGCTGAATACCGGATGCCCCGCAGCCGCTCGCTGGCCGACTGCTGTTCGAGCAGCGAAAGCGCCACCACTTCACGGAGGCCGCGGACCTCCTGGCGCAGATCCTTAACGTCGGTCGTCGTCCGGCCAGCAAAAAAGCTGACCACGATCGCTGCCGCCACGCCCGCCCACTTCACCCAATCCCGGCTCGTTGGCTTCGTTTCGTCACGGAGGCGTTGGCGAAAACGAACCGGCAAGCCGGGATCGGGTGCTTCGTCGGCCCAGGCGCCCATCCGCTGCCACATCGCCATCGTCACCTGGCAATCCGAACATTGCGCCAGATGCAGCTCAAACTGAGGATTCCGCACCCCTTCGAGATGTTCGGCCAGTTCAATTTCCCGTTCGCGACAAGACATGGTGCCCTCCTGACAGTCGTTCGTAAATCCCTCGCAATTGCTGCAGCGCCCGGAAGACGCGAACCTTCACAGTGCCGGTTTCGACGCCAAGCAACTCCCCAATCTGTTCGTACTTCATGCCCTGATAGCGGCTCAGGACGAGCAGTTCGCGCTTGTCCGGCGGAAGCTGATCGAGCGCATGGCGTACCAGTTCCAATTCCTGTTCTTCCTCGTAGCCGTTCGCTTTCGGCGCGGGGACATCAAATTCAGGCGCCATGCCAGTCTCCCATCGCTGTTTCCGGTTGTGATCAATAAAGGCGTTGCGGGCAATGCGATACATCCAATTGACGAAGCGCGCGTCCGCCCGCCAAGTCTCCCCCGCGCGCAGCATGCGGAAGAACACGTCCTGCGTGAGATCCTCGCTCAGGTTCCGGCTACCACCGAGTCGCAGAAAGTAACGGAATAAGGCAGCGTGGTGCCGGTCGAACAGCACCCCTAGCTTGCCGGTATCCCCGCGTTGCACGGCGGTCATTAACTCTTCGTCTGTCACGTTCTGCCTATCCTACGAGCCAACAGCCGAAGGGTTACACTGAGGGAATGCGGTCCGGATTCGCATTTTTCCTTGCTTCAGACCTGACTTTGGCACAGCCCCAGAGTTTTGACAAATACAATTATCAAGCGCCGCCCGGCTAGACCGGCAAAGCGGCCACCGGCGGATGGAGTGGACGAAGATCGATCAGGCGAGGAAGTTCTACTGCCAGATCATCATGTACGAGGCGCAAAATTCGTTGGGTTCCGCCGCCGCGGACCTCGCCGCCGAGTGGAAGGCGGTGGTGGACATATCCTTCGACACAAAAGCCGAGATCTTGAAGCGGGACCTCCCGCTGCCCACTGCGCCGGATAGCATCGTCCGAATCGCCGACACGACGAACAAGCAAAATAAGAGCTGAGCGATCGTCAGTCTGTACGTGCTTCGGTATCCAGGACGGTACGTGGGGATCATGCAGTTGATGCCGAATGAGCAGGCCTTTGAGGCCTGCCAGGGAGACGTCGCGCCGGTGTTGCCGAGCATCGCATTGACCACGGCGCCTGTTTCGGCCGTGCCCGCCGGTACGGTCGCAGGTACCTGGGAGCGCGTAGTGGCGACGCCGACGCCCATGCGCTACAACATGTTCACCAAGCAGTGGGATTACGATTCTGTCGGAGCCATGAACCAGTTCCGGAACTCCTACAAGTACACGTTGCGGCCCGACGGACAGTACACCTACGAAGTGGAGTTCGACAGCTTTAACCGCTACCAGCGGGACCGCATGTGGGAACAGGGCCGCTACTTATCCAACGGCGGGATCATCCAGTTTGAGCCCAAGGAATACAAAAAGGGCACCTCCGACCGCCGCAAGGAGACCATCCTCTCCCCGGCCGCGCCCCCGGCTCCTTACTCCCGGCGGTTCCTGCTCGGCAAGCACCCGCAATATGACTCCGTCGGCCTGAATCTTCAGGAAACGGACGGTTCCTGGAACACCTTTAAGGCTCCTCAGTAGTGGCCGCTCCCGCCGCCATGCGTTAATGGTTTCATGTCCAAAATGCTCGAAGAGATCCGTCAACAACCGGCGGCGCTCGAGCGCACGTTCCGCGCCGAACTGCGTTCCATTGAGAAACTGAAGAAGTACTTCGCTACGCGCAAGCCGAAGTTCATTATCCTGTCCGCGCGCGGAACCTCTGACAACGCCGCCCAGTTTGGCCGCTATCTGCTGGAAATTGCCACTGGTATTCCGGTGTCGCTGGCCGCTCCGTCGATCGTCACGCTCTATGGCGCGCCTATGGCGTATAGCGAAGACACGCTGGTAATTGCGATCTCCCAGTCGGGTGAGTCCACGGATACCAACCTCGTGCTCGAACGCGCGAAAGCCGCTGGGGCCTTTACCATCGGCATCACGAACGAACCCGAAAGCTCGCTCGCCAAGATGGCCGGCCATGCATTTCTTGTGCGCGCGGGCCGCGAGAAGAGCGTGGCCGCAACAAAGACCTACACCGGCCAACTGCTGGCGATGTATCTGATTGCCTACGCCCTTGGCGCCCCCGTTGACCTCGACGAGATTCGCCAACTGCCCGAATTTGCCAACGCCGCTCTGAGCATCTTCCCGGAAGTGTCCGAGCGCGCCATCCGCTACCGCTTCATGGAACACGCCGTCGTCGTCGGGCGCGGTCTGAACTACGCGAACGCCTTCGAATTCGCCCTGAAGATGATGGAAACCAGCTATGTGGTGGCCGAACGGTTCTCGTCCGCCGACTTCCTGCACGGTCCCATCGCGATGGTGGAAGCAGCCTTTCCAGTGTTCTTGTTTACGCCGCCCGGCGTCACCTGGCCGTCGATGCAGGAGATGCTTGTCAAGCTCACCGGCCTCGGCGCGGAGACGATGCTGATCACCGATCAGAGCAACAAGGCCGCGGCAAGCCTGAAATCGAGCCGTCCCATCGTGATCCCAGCCAATCTGGGACGCAAGAAGGCGCTGCCCGAGGAACTCTACACCCCGATCCCGTACATCATCCCGGCGCAGATGTTCGCGGCGTGTCTGGCGGCGGAAAAGGGCTTAAATCCGGACCAGCCGCGGACGCTGTCGAAAGTGACGCAGACGCTCTAGCCTTCGGCCATTCGCTCGGCCCACCGCAGGAACCGCCACAGTTCCCGGCGGTGGGTCCAGCCGAAGCTGACAAACTCGCGGAAGCCAATGGTTTCGGCGTGAATTCCCCAATACGTTTCAATCCGCCAGCGGATATACGGACTGGCCCAGGGCCGAAGCCGGTAGCCTTTCGCCGCCCGCCACAGATACGTGATCATGCCCTAGGACTTGCCCTCGCCTTTTGCGTAGTAGCCACTGCGGGTACGAACCGTGGGATTGCCTGGCGCCTTTACTGTCAACTTCACCTGCCGGAAGGCGCCATCGTCGGGCTTGGTGGGGCTGTAGGCAATGATGTATTGGCTACGGATCTCTTTGGCGATCGCAATGGCCATTGCCTCGACGGCTTCCAGCGTTTCCGGGAAATGGGCCACGCCGCCGCTTTGCTTCGAAAGCATATCAAGAGCACGTTTCGCGCGCTTCGCTTCGCGCGCACGCTCGTCGTTCAGGATGCCTATGGCAAAAATGAGGACCTCAGTGCGTTGGGCTTTTGAAAGCAGCTTTTCGAGGGTGTTGGCGTCGCTCGAGGCGGTATCGTCGCCGTCGGTGATCAGCAGCAACACCTTCTTGTCCTTCTTCCCCTTCGCTTTCACGTGGTCGAGCGACATCGATAGTGCGTCGCGAAAGGCGGTGCCGCCACGCGCGTCGATCCGCGTCAGCCCAGCTTCCAGCTTCTTAACATCGGCCGTGAGAGGGACATCGAGATAGGCGTCTTCATTGAAGTTGACGATGAAAACCTCGTCGAACGGATTCGATGCCTTCACCAGTTGGAGGGCCGCAACTTCGACGCGTTTGCGTTTGGGCCGCATGCTGCCCGAATTGTCGATCACCAAGCCGAGCGAAACCGGGACGTCTTCCTGTTTGAAAACTTTGATCGGCTGTTCCACGCCGTCTTCGTACACCTTGAACGCGTCACGCTTGAGATCAGTAATAAACGTTCCTTTCTTGTCGACGACCGTCGCGTGGAGCAACACCTCGCGCGTATCGGCACGAAAAGTTAAACCGCCGGTATCCTGCCCGTGCAGGCTGACGGCGGCGACGGTCTGCGCCACATACCGGGCGAAGGCGCGTCTATTGAGCTGGAGCATAATATCCTTGGCGCCAGAATGGCCGCAGGGGCGGCAATCCTCGCGGTTGCACTAGTTTCACCTGCACTCGACGGTATTTGCCATCGCGGTTCCCATTAGTCGGGACGTACCCGATTACGTATTGGTTGCGCAGCTCCATACCGATCTTCCCGGCAACATCGGGCAAGTCGTTCAAATTTTCAATGGGAAAATGACGGCCGCCGGTCTGTTCGGCCATCTCGCTGAGCAATCCGGGGCCGGAAAGCTCTTCGGCCGTTCGGCTCCGCGCGGAAATAGGTTCGAAGATGCCAATGGCGTAAATCTGCACATCGGCTTCGCGGACCAGATTCTTGATCTCGCTTTCCGTATAGCGGCTGGAGTTATCGCCGCCATCAGAGAGGATCAGGATCGCCTTCCGCGTATTGCGGGCCTTCTTCATTTGATTGAGCGCCATATATACGCCGTCGAGCAGCGCCGTCCGGCCTTTCGCCTGAGTGAACGTGAGACGATTCTGAATCTCTTCCGTATTCGTGGTGAAGGGCTGAGTGAGTTCCGGCCGGTCATTAAACTGGACGAGAAAGAACTCGTCTTCCGGGTTGGCGGTCTTGAAGAACTGCGCGGTGGCCAGACGAGCCTTCTGCAGCTTCGAACCCATACTGCCGCTGGCGTCAAAAACCAAGCCAACCGAGAGCGGGGCATCCTCGCTCGCAAACGTTGCGATCTTTTGTTCAGCCTTATCTTCGGTCAACTTAAAGTGCTCCGCTTCGAGCCCGGTGACGAAACGGTTCAGGGGATCGGTCACGGTCACGTTGATCAGAACCAGGTTCGTGTCGACCCGGATACTGGGAGGCCGACTGCTAAGTTCTTTGTCTTCAGCGCTCGCGGTGGGTGCCTTCTTCCGAGGGGACACGGCGTCACCGCTCGAGCTCTTCTTGGGGCCCGTTGTCTGGTCGGCCGGCTTCGGGGTCTTGTCCTCGGCCAACGCCACTGTGATCCAGGCGGCGCCGACGGTCGTTAAGAGGAGAACGAGTTGACGCAGTTTCACGAAGAAGCCCTCTTTACCTGTCCAATTTTCAAAGTATATCACCCGCCCTACTGGCTGGATTCCAAAAATGGAAGAATCGTTTCATTTCCAGAACAATCCCCTGCGTAGAATCGTAGAAGATACACATGGAACTTCTCATCAACGGGTTGTCAAAGACTTACGCCAATGGAGTGAAGGCCCTAGATAGCGTTTCGCTGCGGGTGCCGAAGGGAATGTACGGCCTGCTCGGACAAAACGGCGCGGGGAAAAGCACGTTGATGCGGACCATCGCGACCCTCCAGGACGCCGATAGCGGGTCCATCCAGTTAGGCCAGATCGATGTCTTAAAAGAGAAAGACGCGGTGCGCCAACGCCTCGGGTACCTGCCGCAGGACTTCGGAGTCTACCCCCGGATCAACGCCGTCGACATGCTCGACCATTTGGCCCTGCTGAAGGGCCTGGTCAAAACGTCAGAGCGGAGGGCGATGGTGGACGCCATGCTCCAGCGGGTCAACCTCTATGAGCACCGCAAGAAAGCGCTCGCGAGCTATTCGGGCGGCATGCGCCAACGCTTTGGTATCGCGCAGGCGTTGATCGGCAATCCGCAGTTGTTAATTGTTGACGAACCGACCGCCGGCCTCGACCCCGGCGAACGGAACCGGTTCTACAACCTGCTAGCCGAAGTGGGCGAAAGCGTCATCGTGATCCTGTCGACACATATCGTCGAAGACGTCCTCGAGCTCTGCAGCCAGATGGCCATCATTCATCAGGGCCGGGTTCTCTACGAGGGCGAACCGGAGGCGGCGGTCGCCTCCCTGAACGGCAAGATCTGGCAACGGCGCGTGCCGAAGGCCGCGCTGGCCGAGATCGAAGCCGCGCACCGCGTCATTTCTAGCAAGATGGTGGCCGGGCAACCGCTCGTGCATGTTTACGCTGAGTCCTCACCCGGTGAAGGGTTTACCGAGACTGTTCCGGGACTCGAAGACGTGTTCTTCGCGCGGATTGGTGGTCTATGCTAGCCGAGTTTCTGCGGTTCGAACTGCGCTTCTGGCTGCGCGGCATGATGCTGTGGGTGTTCTTCTTTATCATCGGGACTCTGGTCTTCGCGGCGACGGCCTCGGACAAGATCACGGTAGGCGGCGGCCTCGAAAACACGTTCCGAAATGCCCCGTTTGTTGTCCAGAATTTCTACTCCATCATGGGCGTCTTCACGCTGATGATGACCACCGCGTTTGTGAACTCCGCCGCCAGCCGCGACTTCGCTTACGGGACGCAGCAGTTGCTCTTTGCCACGCCGTTGAAGAAGCGGGACTATCTGCTGGGCCGGTTTCTAGGTTCGGTGGCTGTGGCCGTGGTGCCGTTCCTCGGCATCTCAGCCGGAATCCTGCTCTCGGCCGTAATGCCGTGGAACGACGCCGAGCGCTGGGGCCCTGTGGTCGCCGCGGCGCACTGGAAGAGCATCCTGGTGTTCGCGATACCAAATACGTTCTTCTGCGGAGCCGTTGTTTTCACCATCGCCGTGCTGACGCGGAGCACCGCGACCAGCTTCATCGGCAGCCTGCTGCTGCTGACGGGATACATCGTCTCCGACGTACTGACCCAGGATCTCGACAACGAGACGCTCGCGGCCTTAATCGACCCGTTCGGGGCGCGCACGTTCGGGCTGATGACCAAGTATTGGACGGTTGCGGACAAGAACTCGATGACCTTGGGTTGGGAGGGGTTGCTGCTCTGGAACCGGCTCATTTGGCTGACTGTCGGTGGGGTGGTTTTCTCATTCGGATACTGGCGATTTTCGTTCTCGGAACGGTCAAAAGCCGGAGCGGCGATGAAGGAATCCGAGGCAGCCCCGGCGCGCGGCGCCGACCTGCCATTGGTGACCTACCGCCAGGCGATTTGGCCCCAATTTAGCGGCCTGCTCCGGTTCGAGTTCTGGGGTCTCGTAAAAACGACCAGCTTTCTCGTGCTGCTCGTCGCCGCTCTGCTCAACACGGTGCCCAGCCTGATCTTCTCCTCCACAGAAGGCTACGGGAATACGTTCCTGCCCGTCACGTATCGGATGGTCGAGACCATCCAGGGCTCGCTCTATATATTTCTGCTGGCAATGATCACCTACTATGCGGGCGTCCTGGTTTGGCGGGAGCGGGATGCCCGGATGGACGAAATCACCGACGTGGCTCCGCACGCTTCCGGGCTCGCCTATGCCGCGAAGTTCGTGGCTTTGCTGGGAGTGATAGCCATCATTCAGGCGCTCATGATGGCCGTGGGCGTGGCGTTTCAGGCCTACAGCGGATACACCCGCTACCAACTGGGCCTGTACGCATCCGAACTCTTCGTGTTCGACTTCTCCTTGTTCGTGCTGCAAGCCGTGCTCGCGTTCTTCATCCACGTGCTCTCGCCGAACAAATACGTGGGCTACTTCGGCTTCATCATTTTCCTCGTAGCCAACGCCTTCGTCTGGACCCCGTTGAACGTGGCGACGCGCTTGGTGCGCTATGCGTCGCGGCCTGCCTACATCTATTCCGATTTCTACGGATACGGGCCCTTCCTGGCCAACTGGTGGAGCTTCACGGCTTATTGGATGCTGATTGCCGCCGTGATGGTACTGCTGAGCATCGCGCTGTGGCCGCGCGGCAAGGAGCGCCGATTCGCCCTGCGCGGGGCGCTACGCACGGCCGTCATCGCCTGCGGAACGGCCGCCGCGGCGTGGGGCGGATGGCTCTACTACAACTCCGCCATTCTGAATCCGCTCCTGGGGCCCGACACCCGGCTGGACCGCCAGGCACAGTACGAGAAGACGTATAAGCAGTACGAGACGCTGCCGCAGCCGCGAATTTTGAACCTCCGCTACAACATCGAACTGTATCCGGAGCGGCGCGAGCTCGTCATGAAGGCCGAGCAGGAACTCGTCAATCCGCACGCCGAGCCGCTCGCGGCTATGCATTTGGTATTGGACCGCGACTACACGCACGACATTCAGATGGACGGAGCGACGGTAGAGAAGGACGACACTAGGCTCTCCTACCGCATTTACAAGCTCTCGCCGCCGATGGCGCCGGGAGAGAAACGGCAAATGCGCATCACCACGTCCTTCAGACCGAAGGGAATCCAGAACTCGACGCCGGTCGTGGAGGTGACCGAAAACGGCAGCTTCTTCAACAACACGATCCTGCCCCAGATCGGCTATCAGGCGAACTACGAAATCAGCCAGCGGAACGACCGGAAGAAGCGGGGTCTGCCGGAGAAGGACCTGATGCCGGCGCTTGAACGCAACTGCACCGAACACTGCCGGAACACGTACCTCAGCAACAACTCGGACTGGGTCAGCGTCGAAACCGTCATCGGCACCGCCGGGGACCAGATTGCGATAGCACCAGGATCGCTGATCAAGGAGTGGGACAAGGATGGCCGCCGCTATTTCCAATATCGTCTCGACCACGAGTCCGTGAACTTCTATAGCTTTATGTCTGCCCGCTACACCGTGGCGCGAGAAGAGTGGAAGGGCATCAAGACCGAGGTGTATTACTACCCCGAACACAGTTGGAACGTGCCGAAGATGATGAAGTCGATTCAGAAGTCGCTCGACTACTACACGAAGAATTTCGGCCCGTACGCGCACAAGCAGGCGCGGATCATCGAGTTCCCGCGCATCGCTTCCTTCGCACAGGCGTTCCCTGGCACGATGCCGTATTCGGAGTCGATCGGCTTCATCGCGAAAATGGATAAGCCGGACGACATCGACATGGTCTACTACGTCGTTGCCCACGAGATGGGCCACCAGTGGTGGGCGCATCAGGTGGTGGGAGCGAACATGCAGGGCGCGACGCTGCTTTCAGAAACCATGGCGCAATACTCGGCGCTGATGGTGATGGAAAAGGAGTATGGCCGGGACATGATGCGGAAGTTCCTCGAATACGAGGTCGACCGCTATCTGGCCTCCCGCGGCAGCGAACTTTTGAAGGAGCGGCCCTTGATTCGAGTCGAAGCCTCGCAGGGCTATATCCACTACCGCAAAGGCAGCGCGGCGATCTATCACTTGAAAGAGATGATCGGCGAAGAGGCCATCAACCGGGCGCTGCGCAAGGTGATCGCGCAATATGCCTATCAGGCGCCGCCGTACCCAACTGCCCACGCGCTGGTGGACGCCCTCCGTGAAGAGACGCCGGTCGAACTGCGGCCGCTGATCCAGGATCTGTTCGAAGACATCACGCTCTTTGCCAACCGTACGACAGCGGCCACTGCGAAGAAGCGCGCCGACGGCAAGTTCGACGTGACGATCAAGATCGAAGCCCGCAAGTATAAAGCCGACGACAAGGGCAACGAGACCGAGGCGCCGGTCGCCGACCAGATCGAGATCGGCGCCTTCGCCAAACCCGGGAAGGGCCAACGGTACGGCAAGACGCTCCACCGCCGGCGCGTGCCGCTCAGGTCCGGCTCCGCCGAGTTCACCTTCACTGTGGACGAGTTGCCGGAGAAGGCTGGCATCGACCCGTTCCGGCTGCTGATCGACCGCCTGCCATCGGACAACCTGAAGACGGTAACCCTACTTTAGCGGAGCGTTTGCGCGGGGTCGGCGCGGCGCGCGCGAAGGGCAGGCAGCAGACCGGCCGCCAGCGCCAGCAGCCCGATCCCCAGCACCACTCCACCGAGCGCGAGCGGGTCCGTGGCTCCGACACCGAACAACTGACTCCGGAGAACATCCGCAAACCAGAACGCCGCGGCGAAGCCGAGCAGTAGACCGGGAAGGGTCAACCGTAGTGCCTGCGCCAGCACGAGTCGCAGGATATCGGCCGGTGAAGCGCCCAAAGCCGACCGCAGCGCCATCTCCCGATGGCGGGCCGCGGCGAGCGAGGCGATCACGCCGTAAAGGCCAACGCCAGCCAACGCAATCGCCAGCAGCGCGAGGCCGGCGCTGATCGATAGCGTCAACCGACGGTCGCCGACGCTCCGCTGCACCCAAGCCGACATCGGCTCCGGCTTGATCGAGTGTAGATCCGGGTCGGCGCTGCGAAGGGCGTCGGCCAATCCGTTGGCGCCGTCGCTAGTCCGGGCGACCACCTGCATCCCTTCAATCGGGAATTGGGCGATGTTGAGGTAGATCTCCGGCAACGGAGGGGCGTCGAGGGAAACCTGCGGGGCATCGGCGACGACGCCGACGATGGTGGCCTGCTGTGGCGTATTCCATTGGAACTGGAAGCGCTGGCCCAGGCCGCGGCCGAATTGGCGGAGAAAGGCTTCGTTTACGACGGCGACGTTTTCGGACTCCGTCGTCAAGAACAGGCGGCCTTCACGAAGTTCGATGCCAAGGGTTTCAAAGTAACCGTTTGAAGCAATATTGCGCCGGGCAGTTTGTGGTTCTTCGCCGGGGAAGTTGAAGCGGGGATTCGTGCTGTTGCCAAATAGAGGCAGGCGCATCCCGACACCCGCCGCCGAGATACCGGGCACGGCCCGGAGCTCGGTTTCGAGGCGCGGATAGAACGCGGCCATCTTCGCCTCCGTGTTGTAGCGGCCTTCGGGAATACCCAGACCAAAGCGGTAAACCTGCTCAACTTGGAAGCCAGGGTTGACGGCCAGCACCTGCTGCAGGCTGCGGGCGAGGAGCAGGCATCCGGTCAGCAGCACGACGCTGACGGCGACTTCGGCGGCGACGATTGCGGCGCGGACCCGGTGGCTGCGCCGGCCTCCGGCGACGGCTGGGCCGCCTTCTCGCATCTCGCGTTCGAGCACGAGCCGGCGAGTTTGCCAGAGCGGGAGAAGCGGCAGCAAGAGCGCCGTGATGAGCCCGGCCCCGGCAGCGAAGGCGAACGTGACGAGGGACGGCTCGACGCCAAAAGGCACCATCCCCAGCAGACCCATCGCAATGAGGGCACCGGCCACCGTTCCAGCCGCGGCGATCATCGCGCTTTCGGCGAAGAAGGCGCGGGCCAGGTCGGCGAACCGCGCCCCAAGCGAGATGCGGATAGCCAGGTCTCTCCGGCGGCGCTCAAATTGTACGAGTAGCAGATGGGCGAGATTGGCGAAGGCGATCAAAGTCAGCAGCAGCGCCCCGGCTGCGAGGAGTTCGATAGGCCGCTGATAGGGCCCCTGCAACTCCTGGCGAAGATCGCGAAGCAGGAGTCCGCCGTCGCGATGGGTGGGATACGCGAGGCTCCACTGCTGGGCAAGAACGTTCAGCGCAGCTTGAGCCTGTGCAGGGTCTTTCGCGAGCCGGGCAATGCCGGACAGGCTGCGCGCGTCGCGGCGGCCGCCGTAGTCGGCGTGCGAGAGTGGGGTCCAAGCGTCAATGCGCTGGCCGCTCCATGTGTGCTGGAAACTCGCCGGCAGAACGCCAATCACGGTGGCGGACTGGCCGTTGATGGATACGGCACGGCCAAGAGCGGGATCCGAGCCGAATAGGCGGGCTCGGGCGGCAGCGCCGAGGACAACGACGTTGGGTTCGTTTTCAGTAAACAGCCGGCCTTCTGTGGGAGCAATCCCCAGCGTTGGCAGCCACTCCTGCGTCACCATCCCGGCAATGAATACCTGGACGCCGCCCCCGTTCGGGCCCTGGAATCCGAAGCTACGCGGCCGGCCGACGGCGACGGATTGAAAGGCACCGCTGCCCCGATAATCGGCGAGCGCCTCAAGCGAGGTGTCGGCCTCCGCGCCGGTGCGCAGCACCTCATGGATCGCCACCAATTCGTGTGCGTCCCGATACGGCAGCGGCCGAAGGATCAATGATTCCGCAGCCGTAAACACTGCTGTATTGGCGCCGATGGCCAGCGCCAAGATCACGGCGGCCAGGAAGAAGAAGCCAGAGATTTTTCGCATGTATTAGGAACGGGAAAGATGGCGGTCGATGATCGCGATCTGCTGCTCCACGCGGTCCCGGTCGCGGGCTTCCGGCATCAGGGCGAGATAGCGCTCAAAGTCAGAACGCGCAGCCTGGAACTTTTTCAGCTCCACGTTCACCGCGCCGCGCAGGATGTAGCTGTCGGCGTCAGTGGGGCTGGCCTTCAAAAGCAGGTCAAGCACCTGAGAGGTTTTCGGGTATTCCTTATTGCGGAGGTAGATGCTGCGGAGGTTGTTCAACATCCGGATGAGGATCTGGCGGGGGGTGACGGGCTTGAGCAGTTGGGGCGTGGCGGAGAGGTCCATGCCGGTGAGCGTGCGGGCAAAATCGATGCACTGCTCGGAGGTCATGAGCGTGCCTTGATGGAAGACGTCGATATAGGTCTGGAAGCCTTCGTCCTCGTAGCTGCAGAGGAAGTGGCCGGGAAGGCCGATGCCGTACACCGGCATTTCGAGTCGCTCCGCGACGGCCATATAAACGACCGAAAGCGAAATGGGGATACCCGTTCGCGCCGCAATGACTTCATTGAGGCAAGTATTCCGCGCGTTATAGTAGTCCCGTTCGTTGCCCGTGAAGCCTTGTTCCCGGAACAGGAATTCATGGAGTACCTGCAGGCGTTCCACGCCATCATATTCCATCCGCATCCGCTCGTCGATCTCATTGGCGTAGGAGTCGAGGATGTCGATAAAAGGCTCGGGATCGAGACGCGGAAACTCAATGGCAGCCAGTTCGAGGGCAGCCAGATCGAGCGGAGCATCGGAGTCCGCCCGTGTCAGGATGTCGATAAGCGCATCCATAGGAGCCACCGTTAGAATATCAGAGCGTGCGGATCAGTTTAATCGCCCTATGGGGCATGAGCCTGTTTGGGCAGGGTTGGGAGTGGCGGCGGGACCTGCCGGGCGAGGGCCTGGTGGGCGGCGCCGGCAGGTTCACATGGGGGCGGCGGGTGCTCTCGTGGACCGGCCCGGAGTTCCGCGAGGTGGCCCGGGCAGTAAACGGGTATGACGACGGCGGCTGCGTGCTGGGAAGCGGCAATCTGGTGCTGGCGGAACGGCCGGCGGAGGGGCCCCTCGGCCGCCTTGTGTACCTGAAAGCACCGGAGTACAAGGCCGAGACGATCGACACGGAGGTCGAACTCCACGACTGCCAACCGGCGACATTGTTCGGGCGGAGCGGCTTCCTGATGGTGCACCGCTTCCTGCAAGTTCGTTTTTACTGGAGGGCGGGCGGAAGATGGCAGATGCGGGAGATCTATTCCATCTACACGCCGTCCCGCCAAGGCGGGTTGGCGCTGGCAGACGTGGACGGTGACGGGCGGGTGGATATTTTCAGCGGTAACTATTGGGTGCGGAGCCCGGAGCGGTTCGACCTGCCGTGGCGGATTTTTGCGATCAACATGCTGGATGCCAACTTCGTGTTGGCGCCTTGGCGGAACGGACTGGTAGCCTTGCAGCGGGACATCCCCGGAGCGCCGCTGCGTTTTTTCGCGCGGCCAGCCGACCCGAAGCAGCTTTGGCCGGAGGTGGCCGACGGCCGATTCGAGCGGCCGCGATCGGTGTTGGCGGTCGGCGGCACGCTCTGGATTGGACATGGCAACGGAGTGACGGAGTGGCCGTCCGGACGCAAGATCGGCTCCCGGCAACCCGTGGTGGCGCTGCTGCCGGGAGGCGTCATCGTGAGTCCGGAAGCGGTGGGTCAGCCGCGACGGAGATAGGCGTCATCGCCGCGGAGCCAATCGGCGCGAATGGGGGCGAACAGATCGAAGACCCACGAGTCTTCGAGGGCAATCACGCGATGGACGACGTTCGAAGGGATTTGCATCACCTCTCCGGCTTCAATCGTCAGGTCCTCGTCCGCGGTGATGAACTGCAGCTTCCCGGCCATCAGAATTGTCACCTGCTCATTCTCGTGATGGTGATCCGGCACTACGGCACCCTGCTTCAGCTCGAGGCGGGCGATGGTGATCCGGTCAGTGTGAATTGCCTGACGGGCCAAGGCCGCGCTGAGCTGTTCGAGGGGGATGGACTTCCATTGATGAAGCTTCATGGGTTTGATCGTGTATTCTAACAAGAGTTCTAAATCGCTTGTATTGAAAGGGTTTTTCGATGAAAGGTGTTGTATTGGCCGGAGGCACGGGAAGCCGGCTTTTTCCGCTAACGAAGATTACGAATAAGCATCTGCTGCCGATCTACGACAAGCCGATGATTTATTACCCCATCCAGACGCTGGTGGACGCGGGGATCAAAGACATCCTCATCGTCACCGGAGGCCGGAACGCGGGCGACTTCCTCCGCCTGCTTGCTAACGGCAAGGAGTTCGGATTGACGCATCTGGACTTCACCTACCAGGAGGGCGAAGGCGGCATTGCCGAGGCGCTTTCCCTGGCTGAACACTTCGCCGACGGCGAACGCATTTGCGTCGTCCTGGGCGACAACATTATCGAGGGGTCCATCCGCGAAGCGGTGGAGGCATTCCGCGCGGAGCCCAGCGGGGCCAGGATTCTGTTGAAAGAGGTGGAGGACGCCGAGCGGTTCGGCGTGGCCGAGATTGTCGGTGACAAGATCATCGGCATTGAAGAAAAACCGAAGAACCCGAAGTCAAATCTCGCCGTGACCGGTTTCTATCTCTACGACGAGCATGTGTTTGAGAAGGTGAAGGGATTGAAGCGGTCCGAGCGCGGCGAATTAGAGATCACCGACGTGAACAACTCCTACATCGCCGACGGGTCGATGACGTTCTCATATCTGGATGGTTGGTGGACCGACGCCG
The DNA here is from genome assembly GCA_038215275.1 of Bryobacterales bacterium. Taxonomy (GTDB): domain Bacteria; phylum Acidobacteriota; class Terriglobia; order Bryobacterales; family Bryobacteraceae. The sequence continues at coordinate 61,816 of JBBQRA010000001.1, forward strand.
GTACCTTCGAAAGCCTCCTTCGCGCTAACAATCTCGTCGCCGAAACCGTGGAAAAGAGGAATAGCGATTGAACGAGAAAGGAATTGGCAAGGTTATCCTAAGCCCGGAAAGTGAACATCTGATTCCAGGGGTGAAAGTGGTGAAGGTACCGCTATGGCCGGACGACCGGGGATACTTCCTGGAGGTCGCCCGTTTGGGTCAAGGCTTGGTGGCTGAGTTTCCACCCGAGTCGACCCAAGTGTCGACGGCCCTCAGCTACCCTGGCACGATCAAAGCCTTTCACATCCACCAGAAGCAGACCGACTGCTGGCTGGCCGTCGCGGGAATGTTTCAGGTGGCGTTGGCGGACTTGCGCGAAGGCTCAGCCACTTATGGACTCCGCAACACGCTATACATCGGGACGCTGCGGCCGTGGCAACTTCTCATTCCGCCGGGCGTGGCGCATGGCTACAAGGTGATCGGCGGGGAGCCTGGCGTGCTTGTCTATCTGACCAACCGGATCTATGATCCGTCCGACGAGGGGCGGATTGCTTACAACGACGCGTCGATCGCTTACGACTGGGAGTTACAATACAAGTGAAGCTAATCGTCACTGGTGGCGCCGGGTTTATCGGCTCCGCCTTCGTTCGCCTGCTGCTGGCGGGTCAGGAATCGTTGAGCGTCATCGTTCTCGATAAGCTCACCTACGCGGGCAACCCGGACAATCTCGCCCCCGTCGCGGGGGATTCAAGATACCGGTTCGTCCAGGGCGATATCGCCGATTCGGTGGCGGTGAATGAACTGGTGGACGAGACGCAACCGGACGCAATTGTGCATTTTGCGGCCGAAAGCCACGTGGACCGGAGTATTTTGTCGCCGGAACCGGTGGTGCGAACGAATCTGATCGGCACGTTCACGCTACTTGAAGCAGCGCGGAAATATGGAGTGAACCGGTTTCTGCATGTGTCGACGGACGAAGTCTACGGGTCGATCCCAGAGCCCCACGAGGCTGACGAAAACTATCCGCTGATTACCAGCAGCCCGTATTCGGCCTCAAAAGCCGGTTCAGACCTGCTGGCGCTTTCGTATTACACGACCTATAAGATGGCCGTGTCCGTAACGCGCGCCTCCAATAATTACGGGCCGTACCAGTTCCCGGAAAAATTGATTCCGTTGATGATCGCCAACGCCCTTGAATGCAAGCAACTGCCGGTGTACGGCGACGGGCAGCAGGTTCGCGACTGGCTCTATGTCGATGATCATTGCCGGGCAATCCGCTCCGTGCTCGACCGGGGCCGGCCGGGCGAGATTTATAACATTGGCGGCAGCCGCTCGCTCCCGAATTTGGAAGTGGTGGAGCGAATCATCGCCGCCACCGGCCGCGACCGCTCGCTGATCAAATACGTCACTGATCGCCCTGGCCACGACCGGCGTTACGCCCTCACCAGCGACAAGATCACTCGCGAAACGGGCTGGGCGCCGGAAGTGGAGTTTGAAGCAGGCTTGGCGGCCACCATCGATTGGTACCGGCAGAACACAGAGTGGATCGAACGCGTCCGCTCGGGTGCGTATCGCGAGTACTACGACCAGAACTACGCGAACCGCTAACGCCGGGCGAGGCGGGGAGCGGCGGGCGGCAACGGCTTCAAGTAGACGCCGGTAGCCTTTCCGTTCCCATCGAGCAGACAGACGAACTCGCGTTCTTCGGTCCCTCCCTTGCTTGACGAAACGAACCCACGGCCCCAAATGACCTTGGCTGCCTTCGGATCGGCCGGACGCGATTCTTCGAACAACTTTTGACGGGCCGGGATGCGGAAGGTAACCCCTGTCGGCAGCTGCGCCTGATAATGCTGTTGGCAGGCCTCATTGGCCCACAGCGTGGTGGCCGCCAAACTGAGAAAGTAGAGCTTCATGGCAGCTTGGTCGCGATCGACTTTGCTTGCAGGAATTGCAGGAGATAGTCCGGACCGCCGGCTTTGGAATTGGTGCCGGAAAGATTGAATCCGCCGAACGGATGGACGCCGACCATCGCGCCAGTACACTTGCGGTTCAGATACAAATTGCCGACATGGAATTCGCGCCGAGCCTGTTCCAGATGAGCCGGCATGTTTGAATAGACCGCGCCGGTGAGGCCGTAGTCGCTGTCGTTCGCCAGAGCCAGAGCGTGGTCAAAGTTATCCGCCTTCGTCACCGCGAGCACCGGCCCGAAGATCTCCTCCTGAAAAAGCCGTGAAGTGGAGGGCACACCGATGAAGACGGTGGGTGCAACGTAGTATCCATCGCCGGGAGCCGCCTTGCCGCCAGTCAGCAGACCGCCCTCGGCCCGGCCGATCTCGATATACGCGAGGATGCTTTGGCTGGCGCCAAGGCTGATGACAGGTCCCATTGAGAACGCGGGGTCGGCGGCATCGCCCACCGTCAGACCGGCGACGCGAGGCTCCAAACGAAGCAGGAACTCGTCGTAAACGCCGGCATGAACAATGGCCCGGCTACACGCGGAGCACTTCTGCCCCTGAAAGCCGAACGCCGAGGCAACCACGCCGGCTACGGCGGCATCCAGGTCGCAATCGGCGTCGACGATGATCGCGTCTTTGCCGCCCATTTCGGCGACGACACGGCGGATCCACTTCAGCCCCTTCACGGGCTTGGCGGCGAGTTCGTTGATATGCAGACCAACGTCGCGCGATCCGGTAAAGCTGATAAAGCGAGTTTTGGGATCAGCGACGAGCAGGTCGCCAATCTCGCTGCCACTGCCAACGCAGAGCGCCAGAGCGCGCGGCGGGAGGCCGGCCTCCCAGAGAACTTCTACGAATTTGGCCGCAATGATCGGCGTTTCGCTCGAAGGCTTCAAGACCACAGTGTTTCCGCACACCAGCGCCGCGACGGTCATACCGGCGAGAATCGCTAGCGGAAAATTCCAGGGCGGGATGACGACGCCGACACCCAGAGGCAGGTATTCGAGTTCGTTCGTTTCACCGGCCATTTGAAGCACGGGCTCCGGATTCGCCCAGCGCACCATTTGGCGGGCGTAGTATTCGCAGAAGTCGATCGCTTCAGCGGTGTCGGCTTCGGCTTCGGCCCAGCTCTTGCCCGCTTCCAGCACCAGCCAGGCGTTGAACTCGTTCTTGCGCTCCCGGAGAATCGCCGCGGTTTTCACTACCACGGCCACGCGCTCCGCCACCGGCGTCCGGGCCCATTCGGGGAAGAACGCGGCGGCATCGGCAATGGCTTCGGTCGCCAGTTCGGCGGAGGCCTTCGCATGGGAGCCGACGATCTCGCCCGGATGAGAAGGATTTACAGAAGGAAGCCAATCGTCGGTGGCCACGGCGCGGCCCGCGATCCACAACGAATACTCGCGGCCAAAAGAGGCGCGCACTTGCGCAAGAGCAGTCTCCATCGCCAGCTTGTTTTCCGGCAGCGAGAAGTCCGCGTACGCTTCATTGCGAAAAGCGGGCAGCGGGGCCATGGCGTTTAGCCCTCGACCATTTTGCGGCCTCGCTCGAACAGGTCCGCCGCTTCGTCGGCCATCTTGCGACCCTTCTCGTAGAGGTCACGTCCGCGTTCCACCATCTCCTGGCCTTTGCCAGAGACGACATCGGCGCTCTCTTCTGCCCGGCGCACGATCTTCTTTCGCGTCACCTCTCCGCTCGCCGGTGCGTAGAGGAGCGCGACCGCCGCGCCGATAGCGGCGCCAGTGAGAAACCATACTGCTTTGCTGCTGTTATCTTCTGCCATAAAGGAAACCTCATTTAGCATTGTTTCAGAATGCAGGCAGAAATGTCCGGTGCGGAGAGCGCCAGGGGAGCAACTCGACGGTCAGTTGTTTGCCATCGGTCAACACCCGGACGAGACCGAACCGGTCGGTACGGAGCAGGCCGACTCGGCTTTGTTCAAGACGCTTTACGACGTCGGGATGGGGATGTTTATAGAGGTTGTCCGGCCCGGCCGAGATGATGGCGAACTGAGGCTGAAGGCGCGCCAGCAGGTCGGCGGTGGTGGAAGTCCGGCTGCCGTGGTGGCCTGCTTTCAAGATGTCGGCTGGGGCGATGCGGCCTTCGTCTACCAGACGGAACTCCACCTCTTTCTCCAAGTCTCCCGTCAGCAGCATGCTGCGTTTGCCCAGCGAGATCCGCATGGTCAGCGAGTCATTGTTGCGGGCGACCTCGGTGGGCGGCGTATCTCGATAGGGCGCCAGGATGTCGAACTGGGCTCCGCCCCACGCAAATGCGTCGCCGCCCCAGCGCGGAATAATTTTGACGCCGCGAGCTAGCGCCTTTGCCCGGATGCGCTGCCAGGTGGGACTTTCGCCCATGGCGCCGGTCCAGAGTTCGACAGGCGCGAAATTGTCGATGAGGGCTTCGAGCCCAGCCGCATGGTCGTCGTGCGCATGGGTTAGCGCGATTGCGTCCAGCCGTCGAATCGACCGTGTCCAAAGGTAGGGCGAAACGACGTCCTCGCCGATATCCAGCTTCGGCTTCGGGCGGCCTCTGAACTGCGGCAACCCCCCGCCGTCCACGATCAGCATCTTCCCTTCCGGAGTGACCACGAGCAAGCTATCGCCCTGGCCGACGTCGATGGCCGTAAGCTCCAGTTGGCCCTCGGTGCGAACCGGCGCAAACGGATGCCAGATGATGATCCCGAACAGCGCCATCGTCACGACGAAACAAACCCAACGCAGCCGGGGAGCATGGCGCGCCGTAACGGCCAATGCCACCAGACTGGCCGCGAACCCGGCAGCGAGCAGCGTCGGCGGATCGGGAATCCGCCAATTCGGTTCGAGCGCCGCGCACGTGGCCGCGACCCACTGGCCGGCGTCGAGAAACCAGCCCGCGATGGTGGCAATCCACTGCCAGCCGGTGAAAACAGCGAGAAAACCGGCGACGATGGCGCCGTTCATCAGCGGCACGACGAAGATGTTAGCGACCATGCCCGAAAGCGATGCGCGATGGAAGTAGAACGCCATCGGCAACGCCAAGGCCACTTGCATGATGCAGGAGATCATGAAAACTTCGAAGGCGTTGACGAGCAAAGCCAACCCGGAGCCAAGGGCCCGGCAGAGCCAGGGCATGGGGAGATTGGTCCAATAGCTGATGGTCTGTGCGAAGAGGCGGGTCTCGACGCGAAACGCCGCGATGCGGAATGGTTTGCGCAAATCCTGCCGCCAGTCTTCGAGTTCGGCGAGGCCCTGCGCCAGAGGCCGGGAGTTTTGTTCAAACAGAGGGTCGGCCAGCGAGGCGATGGCGGCGACGCTCAGGAAGGTGAGTTGGAAGCTGGCTTCAAAAAGTTGCCCGGGGTCGAGGGCTAACACGGTGATCGCAACGACGGCGAGGAAGTTGAGGATGCGGGGGTCGCGATACCAGAAGCGGCAGAGACTGAAGAGCATGAAGCCGGCGGCGGCGCGCAGGACCGGCGCCGTCATGCCGGATGTGGCCGCGTACAGCCACGCGAGAATCACGGTGGCGATAAGGCTGAAAGTCATCTTGCCGGTAGCCATGCGAATGACGCCGAAAAGGATCCCGGCGACCATGGTGATATGGATTCCGGAGATGACGAGCGCGTGATAGGTACCGGTTCGGCGAAAGCTTTCCGTCCATGCTTTTTGCAGGCGGGTATTCTCGCCGATCAGCAGCGCTTGCATCATCCACGCCTTATAGTTGTCGCCGGGGTAAAGGGTTTCGAGGCGCTGGAGGATCCAGCCGCGCAGGGCGAAAAGGGAGGCCGTCGCAGCGTGGCCGCAGGTACCGGGCAGAACCGTAACTTCGGTGCCGGTGCGTGTCGAGATGGTCCAATAGATTTGACGGCGGGCGAGATACTGCACCAAGTCGAAGGCACCAGGATTGCGGAAGTTGGTGGGCTTGCGGACGCGCCCTTCAAACTCGACGCGCTGGCCGTAATGGAGGTTGGGCGCGGGTTGGCCCTCGCGAAGATTCAGACTGACGCGGGCGCGGGCATCCCGATCCAGTTCCAAAGTGAACTGCTCGCGGCGGTCGGCGAAGACGGACGGCTCGACGACGCACCCTTCGATGACCAGCGTTTCTCCGACTTCGGAGTCAAGTTCGGGCGCAGGCTCCGGCGGACGGAGCACGGGCAGCAGCGTCCCCGCGGCGACAAAAGCCAGACCCACCATCCAAGGACGGCGGCCTAAAACCGCCAACAAAGCTAAGGCGGCCGTGGCCGCGGCGGCTTCGGGCCGGGAAAAGGGGATGACTTGCGCCAGCAAGAGGCCGGCGATCAGTCCAACGCACGGCAATAGGAGGGGTTCACGCACTCGAGAAGATAGTGGCGTGGCCCGGCGGCTTCTCTCTAGACTGAATAGAATGCTTGTTGAGCTCTACGTGGAGAACTTCGCGGTGGTCGAACGCTTGCGCGTACGGTTTCATCCGGGCTTGAACCTGCTGACGGGCGAGACGGGCAGCGGCAAGTCGATCGTGGTGGATTCGTTGGGGTTGCTGTTCGGCGGCCGGGCTTCGGCGGAGGTGGTGCGGACGGGGACAGACCGGGCGCGGGTATCGGGAATCTTCGTGGTGCCGCCGGAACCGGCTTTCCGGGCGTTGCTCGAAGAAGCCGGCATCACGCTCGAAGACGATGAGTTGATCGTGGAACGTGAGGTGACAGCGGGCGGCAAATCGAGAGCCTTGCTGGCAAACCGGCCAGCTACGGCGACACTCTTGAAGGCGCTGGCGCCGTGGTTAGGCGATATCCACGGGCAGAATGAACAGCAGCGGCTGCATTCCCCGGAATCGCAGCGGGAGATGCTCGACACCTTCGCCGGCTCCGAGGCACTGGTAGCCGAGGTTGGCCAAGTCTTCGCGGCGTGGCGAAACTGCGCGCGCGAACTCGAAGAGATTGACCGGGCGGAGCAGGAACAGTTGCGGCTGTCGGACCTCTGGAGTTTTCAGCGGAAAGAGATTGAAGAGGTGGATCCTCAGACGGGGGAGGATACCGAGCTCGAAGCGGAAAAGCGGGTGCTGCAGAACGTGACGCGACTGGCCGAGCACGCCGAGGCCGCGTATACCGCCCTCTACGACGCACCGGATTCGGCGGTGGCGCAAGCGCGGGCCGCCGCCAAGCGCGTGCAGGAACTGGTGCGGATCGATCCGAGTCTGGCCGAGGTAGCGGAGTTGTTGCGACCAGCCGTGATTGGGCTGGAAGAGGCTGGTTTCACGCTGCGCGACTATCTCGGCAAGCTGCATGCCGACCCGCGGCGGCTCGACGACGTTGAGACGCGCCTCGCCGCCATCGATCGGCTTCGGCGGAAGTACGGGTCAACGATAGAAGAAATCCAGGGATTCCTGGCCACGCTCCAAGGGAAAATGCAGACCGTCGAGGAGGCCGGCGAACGGCGGGCGGCGATTGAAGCCCGGCGGGAGAAGCTCGCCGGAGAGTTCACAGCGGCGGCGGGACGGTTGACGAAGGTCCGAAAGGAAGCGGCCAAGAAGCTCGAAAAGCGAGTGGAGAAGGAATTGGCCGCGCTGGCGATGGCGGGAACCCGATTTCAAGTCGCCTTCGCAGCGGCGGGCTGGTCGGCGGATGGCGTGGACGCGATCCGGTTTCTGGTGTCGGCCAACCTCGGTGAGGAGCCGCGGGAGCTCGACAAGGTTGCCTCCGGCGGCGAGGTTTCGCGGATCGCGTTGGCCATCAAGACGTGTATTGAGAGCGAGCGGCCCGGGGTGTCTCACCATCTTCTGGTTTTCGACGAAGTGGACGCCGGCATTGGCGGCGAGGCGGCCGAAGCCGTGGGGCGGCGGCTGAAAGGGCTTAGCCGCTCGAATCAGGTGCTGTGTGTGACCCACCAAGCGAACATCGCCTCATTCGCCGACCACCACTACCGCGTGGAGAAACAACAGGCAAATGGACGGACGGTGGCCGTCGTCTCCGAATTGACCGGGGAGGAGCGGACCAAGGAGATTGGACGGATGCTCTCGGGCCAAAGGCTGACGCCGGAGGCGTTGCGCCACGCCGAGCAGTTGATTCAGGCAGGGGCCCTCCCCTAAACAACCACCGCCTGAAGGCGGGTGGGGTTAACTGGCGACTGAAAGTCGCAGGGCGCGGTGTCCGTTATGCCCGGATTCCTCAAAACAGACCTGAAACATTCCGCCATTCCCCAGCATCGGCTTACTCCGCAGCGCGGCGGCTAAAAACGGCCCACCTGAAAGGTGGGGGGATTAGACCCGGCATGTGGAGCTAAAGGTTTTGGCCGTCTAGGCCGATAGCCGGATGTGTCAGAACAGACTTCGAGCAATCGCCGCCGCCAGAACCGGCAGGCCTGGATGACCGGAAAGCGGCTGCAGTTGTGGGTCGAGAAGGAGGAGGACTCCTGGCAGCGGGTGGCCGCCGACCTCGAGAACGGCTCGGAGTTTGGCCTGGGAGTGATTAGCCAGGTGCGGCTGGACCCCGGCCAACGAGTTCTCGTCGATGGAGCGCCCTTTGCCGCTTCGGCTGGTGGACGAACAAAGGGTGTAGTGATCTGGTGCGGTCCCATGCCGGATAGCCGGTTCCGGATTGGAGTCGCCGTGGAGCGATCGCCTTCGACTGGGCAAGATCCGGGCGCGGAGTTCTGCGATTTCTACGCTCTCCTTGAGTTGCATCGCGAGGCGAGCCTGGACACGATTCACCGCGTGTACCGAATATTGGCGCAACGGTTTCATCCCGACAATCCGGAGACCGGCAACGAGGAGCATTTCAAGCTGATCTCTACAGCGCACCGTGTGCTAACGAATGCCGATCTGCGCGCGCAGTATGACGCCCACTACCGGCAGCGGGTCGGCCGCCAGTGGAAGATATTTGACCCGAAAACGGCCCTGGCCGGGGTGGCCGGGGAGCGCAAGAAACGGAACGGGGCGCTGGCGGCGTTGTATATCAAACGGGTGCAATGTCCGGAGCAACCAACGATCAGCATTCCGGAGCTCGAAGAGCTACTCGGGGTACCGCGGGAACATCTCGAATTCACGCTGTGGTTTCTACGGGAGCAGGTTTGGGCCACCCGAACCGACAACGGCCGGTTTGCGATCACGGCCAAGGGCGTGCAGCACGCCGAAGAAACAGGGGCTTGGCAGGCGCCGGCCGGTAACGACCAGCACCTGCTGGACGGCGCCCACCCGGTCTAGTCGTCTTCCTCCGTACTGACGAAGTTGCTTTCAAAGGCCATCGTCAGAACGTCATCGTTCAGCACGAGGGGACGCCGCTCAAAACGCAGGATGTCGATTGCATGCGACAGCACATCGCGCGGATGACAACGGCGGCGGGGTTTACCGGTCCGGCGGTAGTGACACTCGATGAAACGGGCAACCAGGTCCGGAGTGCAAGCCAGCCCTTGGCTAGCGGCAAACTTCAAGAAAATGCTCGTGAACTCCTCCTCGCTCGGCGATTTCATGAGCATCTTGTATTGAATCCGTCGAAGGAAGGCTTCGTCGCCCAGGTTTTCCGGCTTCAGGTTGGTGGAGAAGACCAGGAAGCACTCGAACGGAATGGTCATCTTGGCGCCGTTCTGGAAGGTGAGATAGTCAACGCGCCGCTCCATGGGGACAATCCAGCGATTCAGAACCTCGGCCGGGGTGACCTTCTGGCGGCCAAAGTCGTCGATGAGGTAGATGCCGTTATTGGCTTTCAACTGCAGCGGGGCGTCGTAGAATTTCGCGACCGCGTTGTAGCTGAGGTCGAGCATTTCAGGGGCTAATTCGCCGCCGGTAACAATGAAGGGCCGACGGCACTTGAACCAGCGCTTATCGTAGGACGGCTCGGTGGTAAACGCCGAGAGCGTATCCTGCACCTCGTCCACCGCATGATGGTAGACGGGATCGTACATCTTGATGATCATGCCCTGCGCTTCAATGGCATAGGGCACGTAGATGAAGGACGAATCCACATTGAAAAGCGCTTCCGCCAAGTAGGTTTTGCCGTTTCCGGGCTGGCCATAAATGAGGAACGACTTGCCTGAGTTCACAGCCGGACCGATCTGGTTGAGCAGTTCGGGCGTGATTACCATGTGTTTGTAGGCGTCTTTGAGCGCCTCCATAGTCAGCCAGCCGTCGCCCTGCTTCTGGCGGCGGACCATATCGACATATTGAAACAGTGGTACCGGGGCCCGGCCCGAGTATGCGTTCGTCATCACATACTCCTTCGCCAGATCGCGGCCGGCCTCGGTCAGCACAAACCGGGAGGAGATCGCGCCCATCCCCAGTGAACTTTTCACGGCGACTTGGTGCGCCCGCTTGAAGCCTTCGAGCATCCCGTCGATGACGCTAAACTGCAGGCCCAGATGCTGAGCCAGTTCGCGCCCCACCATCTCGCCCTTGTAGTAAAGCGCTTTTAATATCAACTGCTCGATCATGGTCGCCGGTATGCCGGTATGCTCGATCGACTCGGGCACGGGCGGCATCAATTCCTGCTGCTCCGAAGAGTTGTCCAGATCAAGGAAAGACGAGAGGTTAGTGAGATCCGTGATGGGCATCGAGTTTTCTCTGTATGGACGTTTATCGGCAGACCTAGCGAAAGTCTGAGTAGGGCGATACCATGAGTCTTCAGGGGAAATACCTTATGTCTACGACCCGCCGCTCCTTTTTACACACCTCCGGCCTCACCACCATGCTGGCCGCAGCACCCGCCGCCGCCCAGTCGAAAAGTCCGAATGACAAGATCAATTTCGCCTGCATCGGCTTTGGAATCATGGGCCAAGGCGACGTCGCCACCGCCGTCACCGTCCCTGGCACCAAGCTGGTTGCCGTGGCCGATGTCTACCAGGGCCGCCTCGACCTCGCCAAGGAGCGCTACGGCAAGGAGATCTTTACGACGCGCGACTACCGCGAGATCCTCGCCCGGCCGGACATCGACGCTGTCATCGTCGCCACCCCCGACCATTGGCACCAGCAGCAGGCCATCGACGCCATGAAAGCCGGCAAAGACGTTTATTGCCAGAAGCCCATGGTAAAGAAGGTGGAAGAGGGCGCCGCCGTCATCAAAACCGCCGCCGAAACCAAACGCATTCTCCAGGTGGGAAGCCAGCGCGTCAGTTCCATTCTCTACGCCAAAGCGCGCGACCTGGTCAAACAAGGCGTCCTCGGCGAAGTCCGCATGGTGGAAGCGTTTTGGGATCGCAACTCACCGCAAGGCGCTTGGCAGTATTCGATTCCACCCGATGCCTCCCCTACCACCGTCGATTGGGACCGCTTCCTCGGCTCCGCGCCCAAGCGTCCATTCGAACCCATCCGCCTCTTCCGGTGGCGCAACTATCAGGACTACGGCACGGGAGTCGCCGGCGACCTGTTCGTCCACCTGTTCACGGGCATTCACTACGTGATGGATTCAAACGGACCCAACCGCGTGATGACGACCGGCGGGCTTTATTACTGGAACGACGGCCGCGACGTGCCCGACTTGATGATGGGCATCTACGACTACCCGAAGACTGCCTCGCATCCGGAATTCAACCTGAGCCTCCGCTTGAACTTCCTCGCCGGTGGTGGCGATGGCAGCGGATTCCGCTTCGCCGGTTCGGAAGGCGTGCTGGACCTCGCCGTGGGCGGCGCGCTTGTACTTCGGCGGAAGCCGAAGGTCACCGACCCCGGAACAACCGCGGGCACCTTCTCGAAGGCCACCGCCACGGAGATTCTGAAGCAGCACGACGCGAAGTTCCCCGCCCAGCGGCCCTCTGCCGACGGGATGCAGGCCAACACCGAACAACGCTGGGTCCTGCCGCCGGGTTACACGGAGCAGTACGCCCACCACGCCAACTTCTTTGAACACATCCGTTCGCGGCAGCCGGTCATTGAGGACGCCACGTTCGGCCTCCGCGCGGCGGGTCCGGCGCTACTCTCGAACGTAAGTTACTTCACCAAAAAGACGGTACACTGGGATCCCGAGAAGATGGTTGTAAAGGGATAACGTTCCAGGAAGGAGGCCGCCGTGGAAAGGTGGATGTGGGTCGTCGCGGGCATCGTGTTAATGCTGGGCGAGTTACTCACGCCCGGCGGCTTCTACCTGATTTTTTTCGGCGTGGGCGCCGTTGTTACCGGATTGGCGGCGGCTCTGGGCCTGCAGGGTCTAACGCCGCAGGTGATTTTTTTTCTGGGGGTCTCCCTCGGCGCACTGCTGGTGTTTCGGCGTCCGCTGCTTTCGAGGCTGCGGGAGGGTCAGCCGGCGGCCCATGACGAACTGACGGGCGAAGTAGCCGTGCCCATGGAGGAAATCGCTATCGAAGCCGTGGGCCAGGCGGAGTTACGCGGCACGGTATGGTCGGCCCGGAACGTGGGTAAGCGGCCTCTACTGCAGGGGGAGCGATGCCTGGTGAAGCGGGTCGACGGATTGACGATATACTTGCGTCCTGAGGAGTAAGTGGATGGCAGAGTTGATCGTTCTTGGTTTCTTGTTGCTGTTGTTCCTGATTATCATCGCGAAGACGGCGATAGTCGTCCCGCAACAGAGCGCGTTCGTGGTGGAACGTTTGGGCGCCTTCAGCGGCACGCTGAACGCCGGCTTCCACGTGCTCATTCCGTTTCTCGACGTGATCCGCTACCGGCATTCGTTGAAAGAGCAGTCCATCGACATTCCGGAGCAGGTTTGTATCACGCGGGACAATGTTCAGGTGGCTGTCGACGGCGTCTTGTATCTGAAAGTCTTGAACGCCGAGCGCGCGTCCTACGGTATCTCCGACTACCTCTTCGCCATCACGCAACTCGCCCAAACGACGCTCCGCAGCGAAGTTGGCAAGATCGAGCTCGACCGGACCTTCGAGGAACGAACCAACATCAACATCTCCGTCGTCAGCGAACTCGACAAGGCGTCCGAACCCTGGGGCGTCAAGGTGCTCCGTTACGAGATCAAGAACATTACGCCGCCCGCGGACATCCTCTCCGCGATGGAGAAGCAGATGCGCGCCGAACGCGAGAAACGCGCGGCGATTCTCACCTCCGAAGGCGTCCGCGACTCAGCCGTCAACCTTGCCGAAGGCGAAAAGCAAAAGGTCATCAAGGCATCCGAGGCCTTTAAGCAGCGGCAGATCAATGAGGCCGAAGGTGAAGCCAAGGCGATCCTGACCATGGCCGAAGCCACAGCCACCAGCCTGCGTCAGGTTGGCCTCGCCATCCAGGACCCCGGCGGCCGCGAAGCCGTGCAACTGCGCGTCGCAGAGCAGTATGTCAACAGCTTCGCCAATCTTGCCCAATCCTCGAACACAATGATCGTGCCCGCGAACGTAGCCGATATCGCCGGCATGATCGGCACCGCGATGGGCGTCTTCCAAGCGGCGAAGCAGGGAGGCAGCGCCGCGCCGCCCCCACCGCCAACCTTCCGGTGACCTACGCGAAGGCGGAACGTAGCACGTCGTAGCTCTTTTGCACGGCGCCCAGCGGGTCGGCCTTCCCTTCCATTTCAAGCGAGACCCAGCCCTTGAAGCCCGCCTGCTTCAAGATCCCTGCAATCTTCTTGTAGTCGAGATCCAGCGTGTACCATTCCCCCCCGCCGTAGTAGGTCTTCGCCTGCACGATGGTGGCCTGCGACGCCAGTTTAGCGATGCCGGCGTATGGATCGGCGGGGTAGTTCCCGGTGTCCACATTGATCCCGAGCCAAGGCGAGTTCACTGCCTTGTAGATCTTCAGCAGGGTGTCGATATTGGTCGTGAGTCCCCAATGGTTTTCGAGCGCCAAGGTAATGCCTTCCCGTTCGCAGACCGGCAGGCACTTCTTGATCGAGTCGATGCACCAATCAATCGCGTTTTGCTCGTTGAACCCAGGCAGGGCCGGCTCGTCGCCCTTGACCTTCATCAGATCATCAAAAGACTTAATGGTCTTCCAACGCCCCGAGTTCAGCCGGACGCACGGGATGCCCAGACGCGCCGCCAGTTCAACACACTTCACGGTGTGTGTAATATTTTTGTCGCGTTCCTCCTGCTCCGGGAACACGAAGTCCTGATGAATCGAGAGCATCGGCAGGGAGAGGCCGCGCTCAAAGGCCATTCTTTTCAGCTTGGTAACGTAGGCTGGCGACTCATCCACCATCTGCCGGTGGAGGATCTCCACGCCATCAAACCCAATGTCGGCAGCATGTTGGATGACTTTCTCGATACTGTACCTTTCTGTCCGGAAATGCCAGAATGAGTAGGTCGATACCGCCAAAGGTTGACGCCGCGCGGGACTAGCGGTTTGTGCTGGGGCGGCCGATGTAAGAGAAAGCGGGCCTGCGACCAGTACTGCACGTCGGGAAAGTGTCATATCCAAGAATACCTATTGGAGGGCACCTGCTAAAGTTAAGGAATTCTTAAACTTCTATGACCACTCAGGCCTCTGGGGCCACCCCCATCAATCGTAATGACAAGGTGAATTGGGTCACTACCACCTTTTTCGGCATCTTCCACGTGGGCGCGCTCGCCGCTCCTTTTTTCTTTGAATGGCGCTCGGTCGTCGTCGCCGTTATCCTGTATTGGATTACAATCGGCTGGGGAATTGGCATGGGCTATCATCGCCTGCATACCCACCGAGCCTACATCGTTCCGAAATGGATTGAACATATGTTCGCCGTCTGCGGGACGTTGACGATGGAAGGCGGACCCATCTTCTGGGTCGCCACGCACCGGATACACCACCAGCATTCCGACATGGACGGCGATCCGCATACGCCGCGCCACGGCAAGTGGTGGTCGCACATGGGCTGGATCCTCTTTGGCGAAGCCAAGCACAATCAGACCCAGGCCATGATGAAGTACACGCCGGACTTGGCCAAGGACAAGTTCTACCTCTGGTTGAACTCGTACCACTGGGTGCCCATCATCATTCTCTCCGCCGTACTCTACGCCTGGGGCGGCCTCTCGATGTTCCTCTGGGCCACCTGCGTTCGCGTCGTCGTCGGTCTGCACTCCACTTGGCTCGTCAACTCCGCGAGCCACCTGTGGGGCCCGCGCCGCTTTAACATCCGGGACGATTCGCGCAACAACTGGTGGGTGGCGATCCTGACCTTTGGCGAAGGCTGGCACAACAACCATCACGCCCATCCCAACTCGGCCCGCCACGGTCTCGCCTGGTACGAGTACGACCAGACTTGGTTGCAGATCCGGCTGCTTGAAAAACTCGGCATCGCCCGTAACGTGAAAGTAGCCAGCATCGACACGCCCTCCGCCATGGAGCGCAAGGTCGCCTAGGATGCATCGTGATGCTGCTTGCGACATAATCATCGCTAGCAGCATGCGCCTCGTTTTTCTCCTCGCTTGTGCCGCGTCGCTCGTAGCGCAGCCCATCGAATTCAACCGCGATATTCGCCCCATCCTCTCCGACCGGTGTTGGACCTGCCACGGGTCCGACGCCGCCGCCAAAGGCATCCGCCTCCGCCTCGATCAACCCGAACCCGTCGCGGCCGCCCGGCAATTGATCGCCGAACGCATCGCCACCCCGAACAAAGCCAAGCGCATGCCGCCGGTGCACACTGGAGCTGGCCTCTCCACGTCCGAAATCGCCACGATCAATCGTTGGGTCGACGCCGGCGCACCATGGCAAAAGCACTGGGCCTACTTGCCCCCGCAGCGTCCCGCCGGCCAGACGATCGATTCGCTTGTCCGCGCCCGCTTAACCAAAGAAGGCCTCTCCCCCGCCCCGGAAGCCTCCCGCGAAACGCTCCTCCGCCGGGCGTCACTCGACCTCACCGGCCTCCCCGCCCTACCCGGCGAGTACGACGACATGAGCTATGAGCAAGCCGTCGACCGCATGCTCTCGACGGCCAGATACGCCGAGCGCATGACCGCCAAGTGGCTCGATGCCGCCCGATACGCCGATTCGAACGGCTACCAAACCGATGGCGAACGCCAGATGTGGCGCTGGCGCGACTGGGTGCTGAACGCTTTCCGCACCAACAAACCGTTCGATCAGTTCGTCATCGAACAGATGGCCGGCGACCTCCTTCCCTACGCCACTCTCGATCAGAAAATCGCCACCGGTTTTCAACGCAACCATCGCGGCAACGGCGAAGGTGGCATCGTGCCCGAAGAGTACCTAGCCGAGTACGCCGCCGACCGCGTCGAAACGATGTCGACCGTCTTCCTCGGCTCCACCATCGGCTGCGCCCGCTGCCACAATCACAAGTACGACCCCTTCACTCAGAAGGAGTTCTATCAGCTCTACGCCTACTTCCATAACATCGGCGAACGCGGCCGCTACTTCAAATTCGGCAACACCCCACCGTTCATCTATGCCCCCACCGAGCCCCAGCAAACCAAGCTCGCCGAAATCGAAGGCCGCCTCACCGCCGCCGAAGCCCGCCTTCGCCCCGGCGCCGCCTCTGGCCCGCTCACCTGGAAGCCGTCGCTCGACCTGACCACCCCCGAAAAATACACCCCGCACTATACGGCCCGCTTTACCATCGCCGCCCGCTTCACGCCCCTCGCTGCCACTGCCAACGTTGTCTCGAAGGCGCTGCCGGAGGCCGAATCCAATGGCCTGCGCTTTGAGATGAAGGATGGCCGCCTGCAGGTCAACCTCGTCATGCGGTGGCTCGACGACGCCCTCCGCGTCGAAACCGAACGCACCCTTTCGCCCGGCCAGAACTACCATCTCGCCTTCACTTACGACGGCTCCAAGCTCGCCGCCGGCATCAAGGTCTACATCGACGGCAAGCCCGAGAAACTCCGTGTGCTCGTCGACGAGCTCAATCAGGATTTCCTCGTCAAAGAGCCATTCGTCCTCAACGCCCCCGACGTCAATATCTACTCCCGAGCCTTGCCCCCTCTCGAGGTCGCCTTCCTCGCCGGCGCCGCCTCCGGCCCCGAAGCCACCCGCCGCCAGTTTCTCGAAACCACTGACGCCAAGGCCTGGGCCGAAGTCGTTCAGCTTCGCCGCGAACGCGAAGCCTTCCTCGACAACGTCCCTACCGTGATGGTGATGCAGGAAACCGGCAAACCCCTCGACGCCCACGTCCTCATCCGCGGCGCCTACGACCGTCCCGGCGACAAGGTCTCTCCCGGCGTCCCGGCCATCTTCGCGAACAAACCCATCACCAACCGCCTCGACCTCGCCCGGTGGCTCGTCTCCCGCGAAAATCCGCTCACCGCCCGCGTCACCGTCAACCGCTTCTGGCAGTCGATCTTCGGCGTTGGCCTCGTCAAGACCGCCGAGGACTTCGGCGCCCAAGGCGAATGGCCATCGAACCCGGAGCTTCTTGACTGGCTCGCAATCGAGTTCATGGACTCCGGCTGGGACGTCAAGCATCTTCTCAAAACCATCGTGCTCTCGCAAACCTACCGCCAGTCTTCCCGAGTCAGTCCGGAACTCCTCGCCCGAGACCCCGAGAACCGGCTTCTCGCTCGCGGCCCCCGCTTCCGCCTCGACGCCGGCGCCGTCCGCGATCAGGCGCTCTACTTCTCCGGACTGCTCGTCGAACGGGTCGGCGGACCGTCCGTGAAACCGTATCAACCCGCCGGCCTCTGGAAAGAACTGTCCGGCGGCGCCGACTACGTGCCCGACTCGGGCGAAGCCCTCTATCGCCGCAGTGTCTACACGTTCTGGAAGCGCACTTCCCCGCCCCCCACCATGGCGAACTTCGACGCCTCCGGCCGCGAAATCTGTACCGTCCGCGAGTCCCGCACCAACACGCCGCTGCAAGCCCTGAACCTGATGAACGACGTCACGTTCCTCGAGGCCGCTCGCCGCCTCGCCGAAAAGATTATGGCCCACCCCGCCGGCCTCGCCTACGGGTTCCGCCTCGTCACCGGCCGCGCCGCCACGCCGGATGAACTCGCCGTCCTCCTCGACGCTCTCGAACGTCACCGCGCCACCTACGAGAAGGACGAATTTGCCGCCCGCAACCTCCTGGCGCACGGCGATTCCCGCCGCAACACAGACCTGCCGGTGGCCGACCTCGCCGCCCATACGCTGGTCTCGAGCCTCCTGCTCAACCTCGACGAAGGAATCACCAAAGAATGAAGCGCCGCGACTTCCTCTCCGCCGCTGCCGTCGCCACTCTGGCCCGCGGCGCCACCGACTTCGCCCCTAAAGCCAAGCGCGTTATCTATCTCTTCCAGTCGGGCGCGCCTTCGCAACTCGAAACCTTCGACTACAAGCCCGCCCTCGAAAAAATGCGCGGCGTCGAACTGCCGGACTCCATCCGCCAGGGCCAACGCCTCACTGGCATGACCGCCACCCAGACCAGCTTCCCGCTCGTCCCCTCCCAGTTCGCCTTCAAGCAGCGCGGCCAGTCCGGCGCCTGGGTGAGCGACCTGATGCCCCACATCGCCAAGGTCGCCGACCGCCTTTGCTTCATCAAATCACTCCACACCGAAGCTATTAATCACGATCCCGCTGTCACCTTCTTCCAAACCGGCTTCCAACTTGCCGGCCGCCCGTCGATCGGCTCCTGGATTTCCTACGGTCTCGGCAGCGACAACAAAGATCTCCCCGCCTTCGTCGTCATGATCTCGCAAGGCACCGGCAACGTCGCCGACCAACCGCTCTATGACCGGCTCTGGGGCAGCGGCTTCCTCCCCACGAAATATCAAGGCGTCAAATTCCGATCCCAAGGCGACCCCGTCCTCTTCCTCAAGAATCCCGAAGGCGTCACCCCGGCCACGCGGCGCAGCTATCTCGACGATCTCGCGAAACTGAACACGTTCAAGTTGAACGATACAGGCGACCCCGAAATCGCCACCCGCATAGCACAATACGAAATGGCTTTCCGGATGCAAACCTCCGTCCCGGAGCTCACCGACCTTTCGAAAGAGCCCGACCACGTCTTCGCCCGCTACGGGCCCGAGGCCCGCACCCCCGGCTCCTATGCCGCCAACTGCCTCCTCGCGCGTCGCCTCGCCGAACGCGGCGTCCGCTTCATCCAGCTCTTCCATCGCGGCTGGGACCAGCACAATCATCTGCCGTCGCAGATCGTCAACCAGTGCCTCGACGTCGACCAGCCCACGGCTGGCCTGATCGAAGATCTCGCCGAACGCGGCCTGCTCGAAGACACCCTCGTAGTCTGGGGCGGCGAATTCGGCCGCACCGTCTACTGCCAAGGCAAGATGACCGCGGACGATTACGGCCGCGACCATCATCCCCGCTGCTTCACCGTATTCATGGCCGGCGCGAGAGTGAAGCGCGGCTTCAGTTTCGGCGAAACCGACGACTTCTCATACAATATCGTGAAAGATCCCGTCCACGTTCACGACCTTCACGCGACGATCCTGCATCAATTGGGTGTCGACCATACGAAGCTGACTTTCAAGTTCCAAGGCCGTCATTTCCGCCTCACTGACGTTCACGGCAACGTCGTCCGCTCACTACTCTCCTAACATGTCACTCTCCCGCATCACCATCACCGCACCGGTCCCCGCCGGCGCCGAAGACGTTCTTACGCCGGAGGCGCTAGCGTTTCTTCTCGCGCTCTCCGACGAATTCGAAGCCACCCGCCAGCAACGCCTCGCGGCCCGCCGCGAGCGCGACGCCCGCCTGCAGGCCGGCGAACTCCCGGACTTCCTCCCGGAAACCAAAGCGATCCGAGACGCCGATTGGAAGGTCGCCCCCATTCCCGCCGACCTTCAGGATCGCCGCGTCGAAATCACCGGCCCCGTCGACCGCAAGATGGTCATCAACGCCCTCAACTCCGGCGCCCATGTCTTCATGGCCGATCTTGAAGACGCCAACTCCCCCACCTGGAGCAACAACCTTCTCGGCCAGGTGAACCTCTCGGAGGCTATCCGCCGCACCATCAGCTTCACGAGCCCGGAGGGCAAGCAGTACAAGCTCATCGATAACCCCGCCGTCCTCTTCGTGCGCTTCCGCGGCTGGCACCTCGTCGAGCGCCACCTGCTCATTGACGGAAAGCCCATCTCGGCCTCGCTCTTCGATTTCGGTCTCTATTTCTTCCGCAACGCGAAGGAACTGCTCGCCCGCGGCTCCGGCCCGTACTGCTATCTGCCCAAGCTGGAGAGCCATCTGGAAGCCCGCCTCTGGAACGACGTTTTCGTCTTCGCCCAGAACTATTGCGGCGTCCCGCAAGGCAGCGTCCGAGCCACGGTGCTCATTGAAACCATTCTGGGTTCGTTCGAAATGGACGAGATCCTCTATGAACTCCGCGACCATTCCGCCGGTCTAAACTGCGGCCGCTGGGACTACATCTTCAGCTTCATTAAGAAGCTCGGTCACCGGCACGATCTCCTCATGCCGAACCGTTCGGAAGTCACGATGGACCGCCACTTTCTCAAGTCGTACGTCCAACTGCTGATCCAGACCTGCCACCGCCGCGGCATCCACGCCATGGGCGGCATGGCTGCGCAGATCCCCATAAAGAACGATCCTGAAGCCAACGCGGCAGCCCTTGAAAAAGTCCGCCTTGATAAGCTCCGGGAAGTGAAGGCCGGCCACGACGGCACGTGGGTCGCCCACCCCGGACTCATCCCCATCGCCCGTCAGGTCTTCGACGAGGGCATGCCGACGCCGAACCAGATCCACATTCCGCAGCCGCCCGTTCCCATCACGGCCGCCGATCTGCTCCAGCCAGTCGAAGGCAAGATCACCCTCGAAGGCCTGCGGCAGAACGTCGACATCGGGCTGCAGTATCTCGAGGCCTGGCTCGGCGGCTCGGGCTGCGTACCCATCTACAACCTGATGGAGGACGCCGCCACGGCGGAAATCTCCCGTTCGCAGGTGTGGCAATGGGTACGGCACGGCGCAAAGGCCGACGACGGAACGGTGATCACCGCCGACCTCGCCCGCTCCGTCGTCGCAACCGAGTCCGCCCGTCTGATGGCCAAGCGCGAAGGCCACTTCGCCACCGCCGCCGCCATCATGGCCGAAATGATTACCGGCCGGGACTGCGCCGAGTTCCTGACGCTGCCCGCTTACGACCGCTTGGCGGATTAGGCTTCCCGTCCCAACCAAACTCGTCGAGGCGGACGCGCGTGCCCAGCAACCGGACGCCCTCCGCCTCGAGCCGCATCACCTGTTCCACGCCGCTCGATCCGCGCAACAGCACCTTCCCGAACTTCGAGCCATCTTTCCCAATCACCCGGTGCCACGGCAGTCCCGCGTCGAATTGCCGCAGCGCCCAGGCCACCTGCCGCGACCCGCGCGGATGCCCGGCCAGTTCCGCAATGAGGCCATACGTCGCGACCTTGCCGAACGGAATCCGCCGGACAACCGCGCGCATATCCTCAAACATGCGTCACCAGGTGCCCATCGTGAGCACGAATCCCATCGACGCTCGTAGCCCTCTTTGCGACCGGACATCCTCCAGTTCGCGCGAAAACGTCCGAACGTACTCCAGCCCCGCAACGCGCCAGGAAAGCGCGTTCGTGATCTTCAGGTCGATCCCACCGCCCGCTGCCAGCGCTAATCCGTTCGCCTCTGTGCGAACGGCAAACTGATCGTACGGAACCGTCTGCCCGGTGCCAAGATTAAGCTCCATCACCAGTTTCTTCATTTCCGGGTCAATAAATTCCCGCGTGGTCTTGTTTCCGCCCACCAGGAACTGCAAGTGCGGCTTCCAGCGAGCCTCCGGACGCGCCTTCCATTGCAGTCCAGCCATGTACTGCAGGGAATCGGAGCTCACGCTTGTGGGCATGTCGACCATCTTGCACCCGCTCACGTCGAGAATGCCGTACCAGTTCGGATGCAATCGGTAGCCCGCCTGCGCCCCGCCGCCGATACACTGTCCGCCCTGCAGAATCGTGCCTTGGGCTCGCGGCATGAACTCGAAAATCGGCGTCGCTTCCGGATCGCTGCCGCGGTCGGAGTTGTCCACGTACGACATGCCCCGCCGGTAGCTCTTAATCCCAGGCCTCGTATCCCGGTGCCACGGCGAATCCCCGCGCATCATGTTCGCCATGCTCCGCGAAGGGTTCAGCCAGCCGCGCACCATCATGCGCACCCAAATATTTTCAATGCGATTCTCGATCTTTTGAATCACAAACCGGTCGATGGCGTCCTCACTCACCTGCCAGCCCAGCCCGATCGCCGGCGTTACGACGTGGTCCACCATGCCTTGCTGCGGCCAACGCGACTGTATCTTGCCAATCGTGGCCTCGCTGATCGGACCAATCTCAAACTGGGTGCTATAGGCGAACGAGTAAGCAGTGGCTCGAAGCCGGCCCCTCCAGTACGCGCGCGACGTACCGAACTCTACCCGCCGATATCGTGGATCGTTCTGCGCAAAGATGAACCCCGAAACTGCGCCTTGCATCGGGTGCCCGACATAGTTCACCAAAGCCACGTCACCGTCGGACCATCCGCGCAGACTCCCAAAACTATTCGCGACGTTTCGTAAGTACGGACCTTGGAATCCCCGCCTGGTGCCCTTCTCCGTCGCCAGCCGGTATCCGTGTTGGATGCCCAGGAAATACATCGACTGTT
>JBBQRA010000002.1:0-66515 GCA_038215275.1 Bryobacterales bacterium
AGGTCAACGTATCGGGCCTAGATGAGTTTGACATCGGCGACTTTGCGAGCGAGGTGGACGATGCCGCGAAACTCATCGCGATGAACATCGAGTCGCGGACCTTAGCGAAACAAATTTACAAGAAATTGGCGTTCAAGTATCTCTGCGACGAAAGGCAAGAGGTCAAGGACACGATCGCGCGCGAAATCGACGATTGGTTTTTGCGCGGAGTCAAGTAAGGAGGAACACGCATGGATGAGATCAAACAAGATCTGACAACGGTAGGGCGAGGGGTCGATTTTCGTAACCTGATCCAAGAGGCCGTACGAGAGTTCGTTAATCTGGAGCAGTCCAAGACCGAACCAGCGTACAAGGTAGAACTTGAAGAGGAACGTCGCCGCCGGGAGTCACTCGAGCGGCGAATGAACGAACTGGTTGAAGAGAACCGCCGGAGCCGACAGATTGCCGAGGAGGCAGAACGTAGCTCTGCAGTCCGAAGCGAATTGCAGCGTCTCGGCGTCCAGAAGATCGACCTCGCTTTCCGAGCCGTAAAGGACGACATCCAGAGGACCGAGGATGGGCGCCTGATTGCTAAGACAGCGAGCGGCGACCTGCCGGTGAAGGAATACCTGGCGCATTTCGTGAACGAAAACCCCGAGTTACTGCCGGCTAGGATCACGGGCGGCTCGGGAGCGACGAGCACCTCAAAAGCGCCCACGGCTTCACCGGGTGGCGGTTTTGATATTGACAAAATTCGCCCTGGCATGCCCAAAGAGGAGTTGGAGCGAGCACGGCTAGAAATATCCAGAATCGCCCAGCAGATCAACAGTTCCCGTTAGTCGGAACTTGCTCTTCCGATGGCCTACTTGGCCGCGGAGGAAACCCCGGGGACTCGTTATTCCACGGAAAGTAACAACGGCTGGAACTGTCCGGCCCGATAGAGATCACAACAGCCCCAACGCCAGACCGGCTGGGGCTTTTTCATTTAAGGAGACATGAAATGCCTGCTATTACTTCGTCGAATGTTGCGAATGCGCTTGTCAAGTTGGTTGCGGCGGACGCGCTGCCCGCCCTGATGGGCAACCTGGTGATGGGAAACCTGGTGAATCGGAACTTTGAACCGTCCCTGGCTCAAGCCGGTGACACTATCAATGTGCCGATTCCCCCGACGCTGGTGGCCAACAATATCGCTCAGGGCGGAACGGTCACGACCCAGAACCCAAGCTTGGGTAACGCGCAAATCGTGCTCAATACGCACGCCGAAGCGACGTTTCAGATTCCGGACGTCACCAAGGTGCTGGCTGTCCCGGATCTGCTCCGGCTATACATGGAACCGGCCGTCGTGGCCCTGGCTGAGAAGATCGAATCCGATCTTCTCGCGCTGTACTCTCAATTCACGGCCAACATTGCTTTGGGCTTTGCGGGCTCTCCGATTGCGGAATCGCTTGTGGACGAAGCAGAGACCGCTCTGTTCAACGCAAAGGTTCCTTCGGCTTCTCAGAAGTACCTTGTAGTTGACGGCAGCACCTACTCTCAGCTCCGGCAGATTCCCCGCTTCTCGGAATACAACACAGCCGGCGAGGCGGGCGTTCGGGCCATGATTGATGGCTCGGTCGGCAAATTGAAGGACTTCTACGTGTTCCGGTCCCAGTTCGTCTCGAAGACGGGCTCGGCGCCGACGACGACGCAGAATCTGGCTTTTGCAAAAGATGCCATCGGACTTTGCGTCCGCCGCTTGCCCCAGCCGCTTCCGGGAACCGGAGCGATTGCTGAGTACTCTGAGCTCGGCAACTTTGGCATGCGCGTGATGATGAGCTACCAGCCGAATACATTGGCGCAGCAGTTTACCGTCGATTGCCTGTATGGCGTCGCGGTACTGCGCAATAACTTCGGCGTTCAGGTACGTAGCTAGTTCCACCAGCCGGGCGGCTTCGGCCGCCCGGCATTCTTCTTAAAAAGCGAGACACCATGGACTTACGACACTATTATGCTGCGGTACGGCTCATCGAAGACCAGATTCAGGAGCAAGACGTCTTGGTGGTCAGCGAAGCAACCCCCGACGGAGGGAAAGCTGGCGTATTCTGCGAGGTATCTCGACACGCGGGAGCCCGCCTGGTCGTTGAGCAAAAGGCACGACTAGCTACGGCGGAGGAACAATCGCAGTTTCGCATGCTTCGGCCAGCTGACACCACGGCGGCCCTGAATCAGAACATTCCCCCTTTTGTTGTCGATACGGCAACCACCAAACAATCAGCCGTGCCCCGGGCTCGGAAAGGCTGAGGGAACCGGGTATGGCACTCTTCGTAGATAGCAATCCATCAGAATCCAGCGACCTCGGCCAGTACGAGAGTTCGATCTTCCAGACGGCCGCCGCCGAGGGAATCGACCTCTTAGCGAAAGGGGCCGTAGCGGCAGCCGAACTCAGTCTTGAGCTTCAACGCTTCCTGCTGCGAGTGTCGGCCGGAGGCAACATTGGCATCGATCAGGTGGTGATGAACGATGCTCTCCGGCGTTGGCATATCTTTCGCACCATCGCGCTCACATACAGAGACGCATACCACCAGCAACTTAACGAACGCTATAAGCACAAGCTCGAGGCCTATCAAACGCTTGCCGATTCAGCATCTGAGTTGTTGTTTCAACTCGGAGTTGGGATCGCGTACTCGCCGATCCACCGGCCGGCAAAACCGTCGGCAGGACAAGTTGTCGGCATCCACATGGCCAACACTTGGTACACCAGCATCAGTTGGCTTGGATCCCAAGGAGCCGAGAGTGAAGGGAGCCCACTAGTCTCCTATACGACAGAGCATGGCTCGGCACTGACTGTGTCGCCGCCCGTTCCTCCACCGCACATTCTGGCATGGAACGTCTACGCGGGCGAAAGTGAAGACAGTTTGGCGAAACAGAATCCTACTCCCTTGGCGCTTACAGAGCACTGGGCTATGCCAAACGACGGACTTCGCTCCGGAGTAGCTCCATCCAACGGACAGAAACCAGATGCGTCGTTGCGTCGAACGACCACTTTCTTAAGAGGCTAACAGAATGGCACAACTCGCAAACAGCGCTGTTAAAACCTTGGAGAACCTACTCCGGGCACCGACAGGCTTGGCAAATGGGCTTGCCGCCGTATGCATTAGGAGCGGAAACGAGCTGGCTCCGCTGCAGGAAAGCCAGATCGTAGCTCAGAACATCTCACCGGATCTTGCGGAACGATCAACGGGGATTCAATATCCTACATACTTCCTCTATTGCGAGAAGCTGAGCAACACTCTTCGAGAGAAATTCCGCCAATTCTCCGGCACTGCAACGCTCTCAGTGGAAGTGCGTGTGACTCATGACCGACTGGAGAAGGTTGCGAGCGCTATCCAGCTATACGTCGACGCTTTGACAGAGACGCTCGATGCGAACCGGGGCGACTGGGGAGACGGCCAATTCTATACCGGTGGCTACCAGATCTCCTTCAGTGCAGTCAAATCTGGCGGGAAGCACTATTTACAAGTTGCGAAAGCCACTTTTGACTTACAGATCAGCAAGTAGAGGAATCGATATGGCTTGTTATATTTCATCCAATCAGAACCGCTTTTATGCAGCACTCGAAGAAAGCTTTGGCGACACCGCCCCGGTCGTCTCCGAGAACCGTATCCCAGCGATTCAACTCAACATTAAGCACGAGACGCAGTCCGCGCGACGCCGGGACAAGACTGGGAGCCGATCTCGAAATGCCTTGCCGACGGGCACACGTAACCAGACTGAGTATCAGCTAGAGACATACTTGACCAACTGGGCCAATACAACAGCCGAACCGTCATATGGTCCTCTGCTTCGTGGAGCGCTGGGGGCAACGCCACAGTTTGACGCCGGGAAGGTCATCGCATCTTCAGCTGGTACGGTTTTGACACTGGGTGGGCTCCATGGACTGACGGTAGGGCAGGCTATTAGCTTCGGAAACGAGATCCGATTCGTCGAAGCCATTGTCAACCCTACTACCATCCAAGTGAACGCTCCTTTTACAGTCGATCCGGACCCAGGGGCACCGCTAAATCCGACGGTCACCTATAGTCCGGCTACCCAGTTGCCCAGCGTCTCCCTATTTGACTATTGGAGTCCCGCTACAGCGGTTCAGCGACTTTTATCTGGCGCTGCCGTCGACGTACTAAAGATAAAAGTCAATGGCGACTTCCATGAGCTTGAGTTCCAGGGTGAGGCACGCCAGCTAATAGATAGCACGTCATTCACCGCCGGTCTCGGGGCGCTAACTGAGTTTCCGGCCGAACCGACGGTAAGTGAACTTGACTACCAAATCATTCCGGGACATCTCGGCCAGGTATGGATGGGCGCCACTGCTTCGCGTTTCTTCACGCTTACGGATGCGGAGATCTCCGTGAAAAACAACATCGATATGCGCAAGCGAGAGTTCGGGTTCGATGGTCCACGCTGCCTCGCTGCCGGTGAGCGAGAGGTTGGAATGCGTTTTCGTATTCTCGAGCAGGACGACGAGGCTACGAAGGGCCTTTATGCCGCAGCCCGAAACCGCCAGCCGATCTCGGTAATGTTGCAACTGGGCGAACAACCGGGTCAGCTTTGTGGAATCTATATGCCTAGTGTAGTTCCTGAGGTCCCGGAGTTCGATGATCGAAATCCTCGCCTCGAATGGGCGTTTGGTATGAGCCAAGCGAGCGGCACCCTTGATGACGAGATCCGAATTGCATTCGCTTAAGGGGATCCAATGAACTATCAGAGTACAGTGCGTGGAGAGTCACGGTTGTTTGCAGGAGTGTGGTTTGAAATCAAGAGGCTGTCATTATCCGGCCGCCTTGACTTGCTCCGGCTCGTGAGACGAGAGGGACGAGATCTTGAATTCCTAGGCGCCAGCGATGGGGTGGTCGATCAGATTCGAGCGAGAGAGTTGACCGCCTCAATCGAGGCCATTTATATTCGTTGGGGACTTAGCGCCATCGAGGGCTTGTTCATCGACGAGCAACCGGCAACCTGCGACTTGCTGCTAGAAAGAGGCCCCGAGGCGCTTTGCCGAGAGATTGCCGAAGCGATTCGCACAGAGTGCTTCCTTAGCGAGGAAGAGCGAAAAAACTAACGGTCGCCTTCCACTTTCAGTTTGCGAATCAAGCCGCATGGAAGTGCGACACGTGTAGGCAGCAAGGCTTGGAGAAGAAACGCAGATGCGGTTTCCTTCCGCAAGAGGGCGAACCGACTCGTCCAATCTGGCTCAGGAACCACATTACGTGTAACGAGTGCCCGAGGAGCTATGTTACGAGCGAAAGTGACACATGGCTCGAGGAGTTTCATCTCTGGCGATTTGGCGGTAAGCCAGACTTAATGCGATATCCGGCCAAATCGGCTGAAGCGTTCACAATCTTGGAGAGCGAGCTACTGAAGGAGCGAGACAATGGCCAGTGATCCGTATTTGGGGAAATTGCTGCAGGACTTACTTGCAGGTGGAGACGTGACATTTCAGGGGGCGGACGCTTTCCTCGTCAACAACGGTGCCGGGGCGAGTGAAGCGGTTCAATTGTTGACGAAACAGATGGGCGAACTCGTAGAGTCAACTGATAAACAGACAACCACGATACCGAAAACAAGTCAGTCCTCAACACAGGGTGTTGCCGGCGGGGTCCTGTCGACCCTGGCTGGAGACCCCGGGAAGAGTTCTGGCAACTTCCTGATGAAGGGATTGACACTGGCGCCTCTTATCGACGGCCTATTGGGTCTATTCCGGAGAGAAAGTTCTGCGGAGGTGGCGGCGCCAGTACGCTTTAGTCTTCCGGCTCCGATCAGGACGGAGGCTGCGCTCTCCCCCGATGGCCAGACCATCTCAATTGACCGGGGGGCGGGTGACCGGATCCGACCGCTGCGTCATCCGGAGAATCCTACTTCCCAGTTCACCAATGGATCTCTGGGCACGCAAACACGGGGCACTTCCTCTCAAAACATTACCGTTCAGGTGAACGCAATGGATAGCCGGAGCTTTATGGATCACAGTGAGGACATCGCAAGAGCCGTCAGAGACGCGATGCTCCATTCTCACTCACTGAACGATGTGGTCAACGATCTATGAACTCCTTTCCTCACCTGAAAAGCGGCGCCATCATGCAGTGGCCCGCGACGCGCGAGCGACAGTTTGCGACCGAGGTTTTGGAATTCGCAGACGGGAGCGAACAACGCTACAGAAACTTCCCGAAGCCCATCCGCAGATGGATTGTCCGGCTGGATGATCTCGATGAGCAGGAACTTGCTTCGATGGAGTCTTTCTATGCCGAAGAGCAGGGTGGGTTCGGAACATTCTCCTTTGTTGACCCGTGGGATGGCACTGAGTACCCGGAATGTCAGTTCGACAATCCCCATGTGCTGGCAGACTATCGCGACATTCATCGGGGCAGTACGACACTAATCGTCCGAGAGTTGAGGTAACGCAATCATGTCTTTCTTCCCGCAACTGTCTACTGGGGTTATTAGCCAGTTTCCCCTTGGGCGAAAGCAAGTGTTCCGAACCGTCGTAAACCGCCTCGCTGATGGAAGCGAGATCAAGAGCCTTGATCCTTTCGGCGCGGCTATTGAGTTCTCCCTTCACTTCAACGGTCTGTCCGACATGGAGATGGAGTCGATTGAGGATTTCTTTCTGCTTCAAGAGGGTAGGCGCGGTAATTTCGGCTTTCTGGATCCGGGCTTGAATCTACTGCGATGGAGCGAGGACCTCACACGCAGTGTTTGGACAGTCGGTCCGCTACTTACCCTCACGACGGGCCAGGATGACCCTTGGGGAGGCCAAAGCGCGACGCTGGTTTCGAATTCGGCCATCACGATTCAAGCTCTGATTCAAGCAATTGCTGCACCAGGTGGCTATCACTATTGTTTGAGTATATGGCTGAGAAGCGATTCCTCACATCCCGTAACAATGGTAGCGAGGTCTGGGGGCTACAGACAGGCTCAAACGATCATTCCCACGGCCACGTGGAGAAGATTCCATCTTAGTATCACTCTCCCAAGTGATTCGGACTCCATCGGATTTGGTCTGGAATTCCCGGCCGACGCAACAGTTGATGCTGCGGGAGCGCAAGTTGACGCTCAACCAGCACCCGCCGCATATCGTCGAAGCAGTTCTCGCCATGGAGTACACCCAAAAGTTCGATTTGCCATGGATTCTATCTCCCGGACCACCAACGGGCCAAACGACCATAGCACCACCATATCCCTATTGACCCGCTTTGCCTAGCTTTGCGGTTCCTGGAGCCTATTCTATGCCGACGATCCACGAGATGAAGGAGCAGGAGCTCCTCGAAACGCCAGTACTCCTGTTTGAATGCGAATTGCGAGATGGACAGCGACACTTCTGGGCGACTCATCGAGTTGAGTTCGAAGGTGGTGTATATGAAGCGAGGTTGTTGGAGCATACGGGATTCGACCTTCGAGCGTACTCCGAAGATGGAATCGACGCCTCGGCGAAGGTGAGTCTGGTCTTAGCGAACGCAGACTCGCGCTATTCTCAGATAGAAAGGGCAGTTGGATTTAAGGGCTCGCGCCTACGAGTGCAGTTCGCCTTCTTTGATCTTGTCGCGAATGTTCCGGTTTCGGAGGCGATCACGATCTTCCGCGGTTCAGGAAATGCGCCCGATCAGATTCGTGAGTCGACGTTTCGGATCACCTTTAATAATCGGCTGAACTTCCAGAGAATTCTGTTGCCCGAAGTGCGGATTCAGAAACGGTGCCCCTGGCTGTTTCCGACGACAGCCGAGCAACGAACTGAGGCAATCACTGGAGGTCCGCGGGGGGTATACTCTCCGTTCTTCCGCTGTGGCTACTCCGCAGGCGAGGAGGGCGGAGTAGGGAACCTGAACGGTGAGCAACCATTCAACAGTTGCGATTACACTCGAAAAGCATGTATGGAGCGTGGGATGTTCCGCGCGGATTCGCTGGTACGGATTACCCGCAGGTTTGGCGGGATCGAATTTGTACCATCAAGCACCTCAGTCAGGGGACACGGCGACAAAGCCTACTCGATGTCCGCAGTTCAATCAAATGAGGCAAAATACAATGACTTCGTTCCGCTCGTTTACGGGACTTGTTGGATACAGCCGCCAATTACCCTAGCTAGAAACGATGGAAATCTTACTCGCATGGAAGCGTTGTTGGCGTTAGGTGAGATCGAGGGCGTTCTGAAAGTTGTGGTAAATGACGTCGAGATACCTTTGGCGATCAATGGAACGAATATGACCGCGACGGGATGGTATCACTGGGTCGGCGGCGGCAATCGAACCGGTGACTTTAATTTGAATTTCGCAGACGGCCTAGGGGAACCGCTCGGGGATCCGTACGGCAGCATGGCGTATCTTTCCATTGTGGTACCAAGCCGGATCCAGGATGGGCGCTCACTCCCTCAGGTCCAAGTTTTGCTCAGAGGTTCCAAGGTTCCCCTCTTCGATACTGCAGGGGATACTATCTCCATTTCATTTACCAGCAATCCGGCATGGATTCTGTTGGATGTTTTGAGAAGAAGCGGGTGGAGCCTTGACGAGATCGATGTGCCGAGCTTTAGCAACACCGCCGCATACTGCGACGACGAAATCGAGACGCACGATTTGCACGGTAACGCTTTGATGCTTCCCCGCTATCAGTGCAATCTAGCACTCCGCCGCCGGCGGAGTGCGGCGGAGGTTATTCGTGGGATCCGCAATTGTGCAGGGCTATATCTGACTTTCGGCTACGCTGGCAAGCTGCAATTGCGGCAGGAGTCAACCCTTGGCGTTCAGCAGCCGGCGCTTTCGAACGGATCTAACGCCTCGATGCCGCTGTTCGGCGGCTGGCCTGCCTATGAGTTCGATGAGGGGGACATCCTGAGAGATTCGAGTGGGGAGCCCAAGCTTCGAGTGTACTCTCGGAACTCGGCTGATACTCCCAATCGATACAGTGTGGAATTTCAAGACGCCTTCAATGAGTATCAGCAGGACTCGTTCTCTCTTCTGGATTTGGAGGATGTCGTAACCGTCGGGCAGGAGATTAGTGCTTCGCTGCCGGCCTTGGGGTTAGCGAATTTTGACCAGGCTTCACGAGTTACGAAACTGCATTTGCTCAAGAGTGTTCGCGGTAACGTCTACCTGGAGATTGTCAGTTCTGTGAAGGCCTTAGGTATTCAGCCGGGAGACCTCGTGACAGTAACCTATACCAAAGAGGGGCTCGATCGCCAGCTGTTTCGGGTTCTTCGTCTGACTCCTGGGCTCAACTTTCGAACGGTCCAGTTGACACTGCAGTGGCACGACGAAAGCTGGTACGTGCTTACGGCGGGCAATGGTATGGAATCTTCAGGCCGGCAGCCGAGGTACGAGCTCGGGCTACCGCGGCCACTCATCGGATCCGTTCTGGATGAGGAGGGAGTACCCCAGTTTGGAATCGCTGAAACATATACTGAGGAGACGGACGGCCGAGCCAGAACTGAGCTATCAGTAAGTTTCCATGAGCCCACGAGGCCAGCGGGTTCCCGGGCGGGAATTCCGCTCCTTTCGCTTAGCCCGACGACGGAGTCGGCCGGTGGCTCTTTATCGGGTGATCAGATCCTATACTATACGGTCACTGGATTGGATTCGGAGCAGCGGGAAGGTGGAGCCTCATTTGTGGTTCGGGCGTTAGTACCTCCTGGTACGGACACCAACTTTGTAACGCTGACCGGTCTAAGTTTTGGGCCAGGAACAGAGTCGTTCAACGTCTATAGAGGACCGAACCCTCAGCAACTCGCGCGGATCGATACAGGTCATGTGATCGCGCCTTCATTTGTAGATGCCGGCTTGGCGGCCGGGTTGATCTCGCCGCCGGACGAAAACTTTTCACATGCAAATTTCTATTGGCGTCTGGAACTCCAAGGTGAATGGGTAGCGGCCATCTCTTCGCTGACGACGATTGGCAATCCACTTCTGACCATGCTGCCGAACGAGTGGCGGGCGAAGATGGTTCGAATCACGAAAGGGAGAGGTCTAGGCCAGGAACGGCGAATTGACTCAAACACGTCCACCGAGTGTCTATTGACGGAGTCTTGGAGCGTAGAGCCAGACGCTTCCAGTAGTTGGGTGGTGGTTGACTCAAGTTGGGCACCCGCTGCTACGACGTCGTCGAGTCCGGCAACATTTGCGGTTCCCAATCGGGAGGGAGCCACGTTACAGGTCACCGGCCGGGCTGCCAATGCGAGTAATCGGGAATGCTCGCCTGAGTTGTCACCGGTCACTCGCTGGAGGCTAAACGGGTCGAGTGGGTCGCTATTGGATCAAGATGCTCCTCCTGTTCCGACATTCGCACTTAGCACTACGGGAGACGGAACTATTGAAGTTCAGTCCGTCGGGTTTTCGGAGCTTCTTAACACTCGGACTATAACAGCCGGTACGTTAGTCCTGCAGTATTGGAACGAACTGCGGAGTCCCTCTATCACAACGCTTTCGACCGATCTGGATGCTGAGAATGACGTCGTGGTGTTCTCCCCGCCGGGTCAGGTTAGCGTGGGCCAGATCGTTCAGATGGGGCGGGAGTTGCTGGAAGTGCTCTCAGTATCGAATGAAGGAAATGCGATGCAGGTCCTGAGAGGATCTCACGGGTCGCCCATTTCACAGCACTTCATGGGTACCGTTTTGTATCCCTTGGACTCTCGAGCGGAGATCTTACCTTTCGGCCGGGATTTCTTTGGTTCGCCAGCAAGTGGAAGTTACGCGTTTAGCGTTCACTTGCCAGGCGTTCGGGTAGCAGGCGTCAGTTTGTATCTGACGAACGCTCGTGGGAACTCCGAGGTGTCTCGGCGCGGTGTCACCAGCACGCTTGACGATGGCCTTCGAACCATGCAAGGCGGACAAGTCACCATTCAGCTTTCGGGTTGGCTGGCCATCGAGGACTCGGCGACGCCACCCCTGTTTGTGGATCGACCACTGGTTATGCGGGACGTCTTTGCCGTGGTGCAGGAGGCACCGAGCATCGGTCCGGTAACGTTGCGTCTCCGGCAAGACAATGATGAAATCTGTCTACTTACCATTGAACCAGGAACGACGACCTCAAACGTTGTAGATGGCTTCGCTTTACCGCCGCTGCGAAACGGCGCCTACCTCAACCTTGATGTTGTCAGTCTCTCTCAGAGCGCTGAGAGTACACCTGGAAGCGATCTTACAGTAACAATTCGGCTTTGACCGGAAGGGGAATTCTGATGGTTGAGTATCTCGATAAACTGCGTCCGGACCGAGACCTACAGGTTTACTTTGAGCGACCCTCGGCGATTGCCGCGATGAGCGAAGCAGATGAGCAGTCGTTCGTGGTTTCCGGGACTTGGCGCCAGCAGTTCGATTGGTGTGTGATTGAATGGAATCGCGACAACGTTTGGGAGCACCCTCTTTTCCGGAACCTTCCGGATGGCGACCTGAGTGGAATCCAGTTAACCTATGAAGAGGTCCGGGAGAACTGTATCGGGGTAGATTCTGACCTTTTCCCAACAGTGGATTGGCACAATCTTCGAGTGTGGGCCGACGACCCATCCGGTCAGGAGCAGTTTTACCAGGTCCCGTTGGTGCGCCACGCGACACCGATCGAGGGAGTTTATGTGCCCGCGCAGGCGACATTTACGTTGGAGGGGACGTTGGCGGGAGGCGAAGCTGTAGGGCTCGCCTGGATGAACGAGCATTACACTCACGTCTGCAGCGCGAGCGATGAGCTTGAGGATGTTGCTGAGGCGATCACCGAAAGCATCAACAGCGCCATCGTAGGTTCTACGAGTATGGTGGCGGTACGAGATGGCCGCTCCATCACCGTGATGTATGTCGGGGCAGTGAACGGCGTACGGAGCGGTCTCGCAGAGAGCAAGACCGGTTTCAACGGCAACCGGGTCGGTGCATATGGACATGCCACGCCCGGGAGCGGTCTGCTTTGGGAAGTACCAGCTCAGACTTTGTCGGGAGGGGTCTCGCCATCCAAGTGGAGAATTTCAATAGAGTTTTCCTCGCTGATGGATCGCAATGACATTCCAGTGCCTGTAGGCCGGGTGCGCAAACTCCGATGGACTTATGCGGCCGAGCTCCAGGCCGGAGAATATGTTCGAAGCGAGTTCGCGGTCAGTATAGCGAATTGGGTTGTCAGTGGAACGAACAAGCGATATCGCGTCGCGGGGCCGGGCTCGCGCCGAATTGATTGTCGCGATCCGAAGGTGGAGTACTATGGGCTCAATTGGAGTCCGTTTCTTCGGGGCAACTACTCTGGCGGACAGATGCGTTGGACGAGCCAGTATAGCGACGGATTCTCGATTTCTTATCGATCCGATCAAGCTCACGAGCTCTTTCTGGGATCACGATTTTTGGATCAGGGTCCAGCTATAGCTTTCCGCCTGGATTCCGAACCGGCGAGAGTTTTTGACCTTCGGCGGGCGGGAGAAGATAGGCTGGTGCGGATTCCGATAGGTCTGTATCCTCCCGGCGAGCATACCCTTTTTGTTACGCACAATGGACCTTCTGGATGGCACTTTTGGTTCGACTTCCTAGAGATTGCGGTCCCGAGCGATGCGGTCCGGGAGCAGCCGCCGATGCCTAAGTTGACCGCGGCGACGGATTGGGATACGGACCATTCGCTCGCCGTTCCCGCGGAACGTACGGCCTGGATGCTGCATACCCTGGGATTTCGAGGGCGCGTAAACCACTACGTGGGCGCCCTCATATTCTATGAGCTTTATAAAAAGGGGCATGTTTACGCGTCGTGCCAGGTCGACTTTCTGGGCACACCCGCGCCGAGCGAGTACACGGAGATTCAGATCGGAACTGAGGGCGATCCAGATTCGACGATCTCCGTTCGCCATTTAAATTTGTTTGGCGATACGGCAACGACGATTGCAAAGGCATATGAGCTGGAGTTCAATCGAGGCTATACGTCGATTCGGGCAGAAGCTGTGGGGTCAAGCTTGTTCATCTTTTCTCGGAGAATGGGCTTGGCGGGTGAAATGACGACGGTCGTTGCGACCCCATCTAGAGGAGCCTTTGAAGTTCGCGTTGGCAGTCCTCATATGGAGGGAGCTGTGGAGGGAATCTGGACGACGGACCTTCACGCCCCGAATCTTATCAATCGCGCCTGCAGGGACTGGTCCCGCGAGTTTTATCGTGCCTGCCGAGCCTATGGATGGGACGTAACGGCAGCATTTTCGACCGAGTTGGAGCATGGCGATGTTTCACTCGAGGCCGGCATTGCTCAGCGATACGCTGATGGAACACCGTGCCTGCTCACAACTCCGGCATTGCAGACGAATTTTTCTCCGGAATCGCGCCAGTACTGGCAACGGGTGCACAAGGAGATGGCAGACATTCTCGTACAAGTGGGTTTGGTTCCTTATATGCAGCTGGGGGAGGTTCAGTGGTGGTACTTCCCGGGACCTTTCGCCATATCGACCGGGGTGAGCCTCCCTTATTATGATGCGTTCACGCTGGACTCTTTCGAAGCCGAGTATGGTTTCGCCATGAGAGTGATCCCTCATCAATACGTGGATCCGTCGCTTTATCCTGAGGAAGCGGAGCATCTACCGAAGCTCATCGGGAGGTTTTGTGACGAGCTGATCGAGTACGTTCGGACGTTCCATCCCAATTGCCGCTATGAGGTTCTCTACCCCACCGATGTGAACGACACGCATTGGGGCAGGGTCGTGAACTTTCCGACGGACTCGTGGACGCCTGAAAAGCTGGAGGCGCTTAAAACTGAGAGTTTTAGCTTCACTTTCGAGCGGAATCTGAACAAGTCGCGATATTCCATTGAGTTTCCGGCCAGTAAAGGGTTCGTTCGCTCTAAAAGCGCCTATCTAGTGGGACCGGGTGACTCGACGACGACTTGGCTGAAGGAGGTGCAGATGGCGTTTTCAAGAGGCGTTGAATCCATCGTGCTCTTTGCGCTCGATCAGTTTTGCCTGATCGGATACGAACTGCCCCTATTTCGAAATGTGCGAAGAAGCGCTCGACACGGATCCTAGCCTGATGCCATCATTTGCTGAATTTATACAAGTCGCGTCTTGCATTTAACTGACTTTTGCTCTAATCTCAAGTAGTGAGCCGTTTGGATACCAGCGACGCGAAGATGCAACCGCAACTCGGTCTTGGTTTTGGAGCCGCGAAAGGGGTTACCGTACCGGTACCCGTCTAGTGGCAACGGACTCCCTACGGAATCTAAAGGCCACCAGCGGGGAAACCTGACCGGTGGCCTTTTTTAGTCTTTGGAGCAATGTCGATGTCTCAATTGATGAGTGGCGCTAAGATCCTCCTTGAATGTTTGGGGAGGGAGGGGGTTGATGTCATTTTTGGTTATCCGGGAGGAGTAACACTCCCGTTCTATGATGCCCTATATGACCACCCAATCCGGCACGTTTTGGTCCGTCATGAGCAGAACGCCGCCTTCGCGGCGCAGGGGTATGCGCGTTCGACCGGTCGGGTCGGCGTATGCTGTGCTACTTCTGGACCGGGAGCCACGAATTTGGTAACTGGCCTGGTTGACGCCATGATGGACTCGATTCCAATCGTCGCTCTCACAGGGCAAGTCTCGACCAAATTGATCGGCACGGACGCCTTTCAGGAAGCCGACACCTTCGGAATCACACGATCGGCGACCAAGCACAATTACTTGGTTAAGAATATCAAAGACCTTCCAGCGGTGATCCATGAGGCATTCTACATTGCCGCCTCGGGGCGGCCGGGACCCGTCTTAATCGATGTCACAAAAGACGTGTTTATGGCAAATGCCCACTACGAACCCGTCAACTCGATTCACCTTCCGGGCTACAAAGTCTATACCGAGGGCCACACTGGCCAAATTCGGCGCGCTGCACAAATGATTCTCGAGGCAGAACGCCCGATGGTCTATGCGGGTGGTGGCATTGTTTTGGGAAATGCCCATGATGAACTTCGAGAGCTGGTTGAATTGATTGATGCGCCTACTGTGTGCACGCTAATGGGCCTCGGTGGTTTGCCTTGCGATCACCCGAACTTCATTAGTATGCCCGGTATGCATGGCAGCTATGCCGCGAACATGGCCTTATCAGGCGCCGATCTGTTGATCGCGCTCGGGGTGCGCTTCGATGATCGAGTGACGGGACGGTTGGCTGCATTTGCGCCCCACGCCAAGATCATCCACGTGGACATCGACCCGGCCGAGATTTCGAAAAATCGGAATGCTGACCTACCAATTGTTGGAGATCTAAAGCGGGTTTTGCCTAAATTGTGTGCAAACGTTCGCGAAATTCAGAGCGAAACCGGAAATTTAGATCGCCCAGGTCTTAAGCAGTGGTGGAAACAGGTTCGCGACTGGAAAGAAGAGCATCCGCTCAAGCCGGTTTACTCGACCAGCGAAATCAAGCCGCAGCACCTGATGGCGGAGATTGACCGCATTTCAAACGGAAAAGCTATCGTCACGACAGACGTTGGCCAGCATCAGATGTGGGCGGCCCAGCTGATCCGGTATAATGCTCCACGGCTCTGGATCAACTCAGGAGGACTGGGCTCAATGGGGTTTGGGTTGCCGTCAGCGATCGGAGCGCAATTCGCGAATCCCGACCAGTTGGTTTTCTCCATCGTCGGCGACGGCGGGTTCCAGATGTCGCTTCCCGAACTAGCCACCTTGATGAATTACGGCCTTCCCGTTAAGATTATCGTGATGAATAACGGTTATTTGGGCATGGTCCGTCAGTGGCAAGAACTGTTTTACAACAATCGGCTATGCTCTGTGACGTTGGACAGTTTCCCCGATCCAGCACTTCTCGCCGGCGCCTACGGATTTAAGGGACGCACGGTCGAGCAGCCTTCAGAATTGGCTGATGCGCTGAAGGAAGCGATTGAGTATAACGGACCTTATTTGCTGAACGTTAAGGTGACACCCACCGAGAACGTTTACCCCATGGTTCCAGCTGGGGGCGCCATCAATGAGATGGTGCTCGGACCGGTTCAACCTGCACCAGTTGCCTGATCCAGGAATTCCCGATGTTACAAATTATTTCTTTACTGATGGAGAACAAAGCCGGTGCACTCATGCGTGTTACTGGCTTGCTGACCGCACGCGGCTATAACATTGATAGCCTGACTGTAGCGCGCACGTTGGATCCTGGCTTGTCTCGAATGACGATCGCCGTGGACATTGAGGCTAATGGCAGAAGGCAGTTGATCAAACAGATGAATAAGTTGATCAACGTCTTGCAGGCTACTGACCTAACGGAAGGTCCGGCTGTAACCAGAGAGATGGTGCTCATGCGCGTTCGGGCGCTTCAAGAGGCACGAACAGCCATCCTGAAAGAGGCCGAGATTTTCGGAGCCCGAGTAGTGGATTCAACGATTGAAGGCTTTGCGTTGGAAGCCACTGGTGACATCGAGAAACTCGATGAGTTCATTAACATCATGCAGAGCTACGGAGAGATTGAAGTAACCCGTTCGGGCGCGGTAGCGGTTTCGCTCGAGGCTAAAAAATTGCGCCTTTCTCCGCCAATCCTTCGTGGCGAAGCGGTCATGGCCGAAGAAAAGAACGGAGTCCTTTAAGATTATGCTGAAACGTTATTACGAGAGCGACGCGGACTTGGCCCTCCTGAAGGGCAAGAAGTTCGCCATCATCGGCTACGGCAGCCAAGGGCACGCCCACGCGCTAAATTTGCGTGACACTGGCTGCGACGTGATTGTAGGGCTATATCCGGGCTCGAAGAGTTGGGCAAAGGCCGAGGCTGCTGGATTGACGGTGATGACCGTCGCCGAGGCTACACTGGCCGCCGACACGCTGATGATCCTGGTCAGTGACCACATCCAGGCCGACTTGTACGACAAAGAAATCGCCCCGAACCTTTCTGCCGGTAAGACGCTGATGTTCGCACATGGATTCAGCATTCACTTTAAGGCAATTACGCCCCCCTCCGATGTGGACGTCTCGATGGTGGCGCCCAAGTCTCCGGGGCATCGTGTTCGCGAACTTTTCACCGAAGGCGTCGGAGTGCCAGGACTGGTTGCCGTGGCCCAGGACGCTTCTGGAAATGCATTAAAGAACGCTCTCGCCTACTCGGCCGGTATCGGCTGCGCCAAAGCAGGCGTGATCGAAACGACTTTTCGGGAAGAGACCGAGAGCGATTTGTTCGGTGAACAGGCCGTGCTCTGTGGTGGCGTCAGCGAACTCATCAAAGCGGGTTTTGAGACCTTGACGGAAGCCGGCTATGCACCCGAGATCGCGTACTTCGAGTGCCTCCATGAACTCAAGTTGATCGTGGACTTGATTTACGAGGGCGGTCTTGGGTACATGCGCTACTCTGTATCGGACACCGCCGAGTATGGCGACTATGTTAGTGGACCGCGCATCATCAACCCCGACACGAAAGTGGAAATGAAGAAGATTCTCGGGGAGATCCAAGACGGCACTTTTGCAAAAAACTGGCTTGCCGAGAATCGAGAAGGCGGGCGGCGGAAATTCCTGGCTATGCGCGAGGCGAACGCCGATCACCCGATCGAACATATTGGAGCCGAACTTCGGGCGATGATGCCCTTCTTGAAGAAGAAGAAAGAAGCAGGCATCCCTCAGGCCTAAACAGGGACCGGGTCAGCACCCTATGAAAATCACCACATTCGACACCACATTGCGCGACGGAACTCAGGGCGAGGCCGTCTCCTTCTCGGTAGAGGACAAGCTGGTCATCGCGCGAAAGTTGGACGAATTGGGGATTGATTATATCGAAGGGGGCTGGCCCGGCTCGAACCCGAAAGACAAGGAGTTTTTCGCGCGCTCCAAAAAAGAACTTAAACTCAGGCACGCTAAGCTGTGTGCCTTTGGGGCCACACATTTCGCCCGCTACACAGTTGAGACTGATCCTTCGATTCGCGAGTTAATTGAGGCCGAAACACCAGCCATCTCTATTTTCGGGAAGACTTGGGATTTTCACGTCACGCGCGCACTCGGAATCACACTTCAAGAGAATCTCAAGATTATTGGAGATACAGTGCGCTTCCTCAAGCAGCACGGTCGCGAAGTCATCTACGATGCGGAACATTTCTTCGATGGCTTCAAGCACAATTCTGAGTATGCCCTATTGACGGTAGAAGCCGCATTTGAAGCCGGTGCGGACGTAGTCTGTTTATGCGATACAAACGGTGGAACGCTGCCTGGCAATGTATCCGAAATCGTGAGGACAGTGCGCAGCCGTTTTCATGGCGTACTAGGAATTCATCCACACAACGACTCCGACGTTGCCGTTGCCAACGCGCTCGCAGCTATTGAAGCTGGTTGCACGCATGTCCAAGGCTGTATGAACGGCTATGGCGAACGTTGTGGAAATGCGAATCTAATTTCGGTGCTTGCCAATCTGGAATTGAAAATGGGTCACACGACTGTCGGAGAGCAGGGGCTTCGAGATTTAACAAGTGTCGGGCACTATATTGCCGATCTTGCGAACTTGCCTGTCCGCAATGACCAACCGTATATCGGCAAGAGCGCTTTTGCGCATAAAGGCGGCATTCATGTCAGCGCCGTCCTTAAGGATTCCGCTACCTACGAACACATTCCTCCTGGCTTGGTCGGCAATCAACAGCGAGTCTTGCTGAGCGATATGTCCGGCCGTGGGAATATTTTCTACAAACTTAAGGAGCAGGGACTAGGCGCACAGCTCAATGAAAATCAGCGGCGGCAACTCCTTGATCAGATTAAGCAGCTCGAGCATGAAGGATACGAGCTCGAGTCGGCCGAAGGCACGTTTGAACTGATGGTTCGAGAGACTCTGAATCCCGGCAGGAGATTCTTCAATCTGGTTTCTCTCGACGTAGCAACAAAAATGGGCCGGAGCGGCGGATCCCTTACGGTCGCGACCGTCTCACTGCAAGCTGACGACGGTCTACACACCGAGACGGCAGTTGGAAATGGCCCGGTAAATGCCCTCGATTTAAGTCTCCGCAAATGCCTGGCCAGCCTCTATCCGGAAATCGCCACCGTCAAGCTTGCCGACTACAAAGTTCGCGTCATCGACTCGAAAAAAGGCACTGACGCCAAGGTGCGGGTTTTGATCGAATGGCACGACCAGGAACGGACTTGGGTGACCGTGGGGGTCTCCGACAACGTGATTGAGGCCAGTTGGAAAG
The DNA here is from genome assembly GCA_038215275.1 of Bryobacterales bacterium. GTDB lineage: Bacteria > Acidobacteriota > Terriglobia > Bryobacterales > Bryobacteraceae. The sequence goes on from JBBQRA010000002.1 coordinate 19,065, forward strand.
CGATGGTTGATGCCATTCGGCTCGAACTTATGCGCCTGGCGGACGCGGCGACCGATTCGGCTCAATCGGCCTCAACTATGCTTTCCAGCAGTCCATAGTTTGCCGTAAACTGAAAGTGCGGGCTCGTAGCTCATCTGGATAGAGCACCGACCTTCTAAGTCGGGGGTAGCAGGTTCGAGTCCTGCCGGGCCTACCATTACCGCGTTCGCGGCTCCTCCACGAGTTCCGACACCGGACCGTCCACCTCCCGTATCCTCACGACCAATTTGGTTCTAGCCTCCAACACACTTACCGGTACATCTACCGCGAAGGCAAGCATTCGATCGACACTCGCCTTCTTCTCTACCCGCTCTTTGATTCGAAAGCTCGAATTGAATTTCTCGCCCAACTCAGGAACCCCCAGGAATAGGTTCTTGGTGTCAGTCTCCGGAATAAACCGACCCATTATCACCTTGCCGCCGCTGGTCAGTTCCAATTCCAGGTCCTTGATCTGAAACGGATATGCAGATGGATTCGTCACCCGGAAATCGGTGACAACCACTGACCGCTGATCGTCCAACTTCCCCGTCCGCACCTTCTGGATCGCGCCGACTAACTCCACATGCGAATCCCGGCTGAGAAATAGTCCTCCCTTTATCAACGCCGCCACGATCACAAGACCAATTCCAGCGCAAATCCAGAGCGACTTCGACGGCATTAGCCCCCTACCCCCGCTTCTCGGCCAGCCGAATCATCTCCACCATCGATTCATGGGATTTCGCGATTAAGTCGGGCCCGAAGATGTGACATTCCAAGCCAATCTGTTCCTGGTATCCGTCTTTCTCTAGGGCCGTAAAGATCGGAGCCCAATCGATCCAATCCGAGTACTGCCTCAAAACACTTTTCCCCTTTATCTGCACGTTCCAAAGCTTGTCCTTCGGAATCAGCCGATACCCGTCCGGAAACGCGGTCTCCTGCATGTGCTTCCCGTTTAAGGCATCCCAGTTCAAGCCAAAACTCTTCGATGGGATCGCCTTCATATAAGCAGCCATCTCATCGCACCGCGCCACGTTACAAGCCACTTCGTTCTCCAGCGTCAGCCGAATCCCCTCCTTCTCGGAGATCTTCACAAGAGGCCCGAGCACGTCCACGATCCGCTGCATATCCTTCGCCGGGTTTACCGTACGCAAGAACGAAAACACGCGGACCTTGTCTGTACCTAAAGCTTGCGCTGCCCGGATTGACTTTCTCAAGTCCTCCTCCCGCCGATCAAATGCCTGCTGCTCCCGCGCTAACCGCGTCGCGCGCTGTTCCGGAGTCTCCTGCCGTGGCTTCAACGCCACCGTCCCCGGCAGCAAGTACTTGCACTGTCCCGAGTTGAAGAACGACACCTTAACGCCGCCGTCCTTGAACTCCTGCGCCGCACGCTTCAACTCTTCTGGCGTCAGGTCCGCGTAGTGCTTCTTGGCCCCAGGAACCGCACGAACCTCCATCCATTGCAGACCATGCTTCTGCGCAAAGGCAATCCCCTCAGCAGGCGTAGCCCCGCTCTCATCGGTGATGCTGCCAAGCCTTCCCCGATCGATCTTCGTAGGATTTGCCCAAGCGGATAACGGTAGAGCCAAAGTGGCTCCCAGGAGTTCGCGACGATTCATGAGACTCAGTTTATCTCAATCAATCCCCCATCAATTTGCCGTACGCAGACAATCCCGGATAGTGATCGCAGACCGCCTTCAATGCCGCCGTGAGCGGAATCGCCAACACCAAGCCGACCCCCCCCCATAGAAATCCCCAAAACATTAACGCCACCGTTACGACCAAAGGATTCAAGTGGACGCGCGATCCCACCAGCTTCGGATACAACAGGTTCAACGCCATTAGATGGAAGAACGCGACCGTCGTACCAATCACCACATAGGCCGTCAAATTATCATAGACCGTCAACGCGGCAAAAACCGGTGGCAGAATCGCCAACGGCAATCCGATGTACGGCACAAGCGACAGAAACCCGCTGATCGGCCCCACCAACAGCCAATACGGCACCTTCACCATCCAGAAGAACCCTGTACTGACCAGCGCCAGCACCAGTCCCAACAAAAAATTCCCCACCACATAAGCCCGCGTCATCCGCGCAATCCCATCGATCGTCGCCGACGCAATCGCACGCGACTCCCCCCGAAAGACGCGCAAAAAGTTGTAGACGAAATGGTCCCGCCAAGCCAGCATGAAGTAAACCAAGAACGGCACAAAGGAAACCATCAGCGCGATGTCGTAAAACTGCTGCCAGTTCGAATACAAGTACTCCACCACCGGTGATCGCTCCGGTCGAATCCGCACCTCCTGCACCGCCGGCGGTAGCAATGGCGCCATCGGCGGATCCGTCGCTCGCCGCCGCCGCTGCTTTTGCTGCTCGGCCAACTGCCGCTCCTGCTCCAGCCGTTGCGCTTCCATCTCCCGCACACGCTTCGGCGACATCATGTCGTTGATGGTCTTCTCCGCGGACTCCACTTCCATCAAAACCTTATCGCTTAGATCGTTCACCCGCTTGGTATAGCTCGGCAACTCATCCCACAACCCCTGCGCCTGCGACAGTGCCAACAATGCCCCCAGGTAAAGCATTGACAACGCCAAACTGCAAACCAGGAAGCTCGCAAATCCGCGCGGCAGCCGCAGTCGCATGAACAGCCGCACCAAGGGATCGAGAATAAACGATATGAAAATCCCCACCAGGAGCGTCACCAAAAAAAGCCGCCCCAAGTACAAAAGGGCGCACACTACGCCCAGTGTGAACAGCACGCTGCCCGTGTTGCGCACCTTGACGATCGGTAACGTGGAAGGATCTGGAATGGCCAACAGAGATACCCCGATTATCCGTTAATCTAACATGTAGATGCGTATCTTGGCTCTAGACTACGGCCGCCGCCGAATCGGAATCGCTCTCAGCGACCCCCTTGGCATCATGGCCCACGGCCAGGACACCCTTCACCGCGTCAATATCCGCACCGATATGCTGAGCCTCAAGAACCTGATCCAGGACCAGCAAGTCGGCCAAATCATCGTCGGCAACCCACTGCACATGAGCGGCGACGAAAGCGAACTCTCCCGCGAGGCTCGCGCCTTCGCCTCTCGCCTGTCTGAAGAATCCGGCGTCCCATTCCTCATGTGGGACGAACGCATGTCCTCCAAGGAAGCCGGCCGCTACCTCGCCGAGTCCGGCCGGCCAAAAGGCAAGCGCGGCACAGTCGACCGCATGGCCGCTGAGTTGATCCTCAACAGCTACCTGGGAACCATCGAATGAAACGCCTCCGCTGGCCCTTCGCCGCCCTCCTTCTCCTGCTCGGCGCAGCTGTGGGCTCGCTGTTCCTCCCCTACCAGGCCGCTCCTCCGGACACCATTCTCGACATCGATCGCGGATCCTCCACCCGCCACATCGGCGACCAACTCGCCCGCAACGGCATCCTCCGCTACGGCTGGCAACTCGCCCTCGCCCGCCTCCTCCAGCCCAACCGCAGGCTCCAAGCCGGCGAATACCAATTCACGAAACCGGCCACGCCGCTGGAAGTCTTCGACCGCCTCGCCCGCGGCGACGTCCACTTCTACGAACTCCGCATCCCCGAAGGCTACAACCTCTTCGACATAGCGAAAGTCGTCGGCGAACAAGGCCTCATCACCGAAGCCAGTTTCCTCAAAGCGGCCCGCAATCCCAAACTCATCCAGGACCTCGCCCCCACCGCCCCCGCCCTAGAAGGCTTCCTCTTTCCCTCCACCTACCGTCTCACTCGAGCCACCACCGCCGACGCTCTATGCGCCCTCATGGTCGCCCAGTTCCGCCGCGAATGGGCGGCTCTGAAGCCCACCCAGCCAGTCCTCCCTACCGTCATACTCGCCTCCCTAGTCGAAAAGGAAACGTCCATTCCCGCCGAGCGTCCCCTCGTCGCCGGCGTCTATGCCAAGCGCCTCGCCATCGGCATGAAGCTCGACGCCGATCCCACTACCATCTATTCCGCCCTCCTCCTCGGTAACTGGCGCGGAACCATCTATCGCTCCGACCTCGACCGCGACCATCCCTACAACACCTACAAATCCATCGGCCTCCCTCCCGGACCGATCGCTAACCCCGGATCCGCCGCCCTCGCCGCCGCGCTCCATCCCGCCGACACCGAAAATCTCTTCTTCGTCGCCCGTGCCGACGGCTCCGGCGGACACCGCTTCTCTCCCAACGCCGAAGCCCACCAGCGAGCCGTTGCCGAATACCGCCGTGGCCAGCAAAAAACAGCGCCTTCTACAACTGTTAACGCCGCTCCCCCGCGAACCCATTGACGAGTCTCGCGCCGCCGAACTCGCCCAGGCCCTCGCACCAATCTCAGCGTCTTATCTCCGCCGTCTCCTCCGCGAGTCGGGCGCGCCCCTCGCCCCCACCGTGGAAGGAGTCATCCAAGACACCTTCCACAATCTAGCCCGCACTCTCTCCGCCCTATCGCTCGCCTACGAACATGCCCCGCATCAAGCCCGCTCCCTCGTGCTCGAAGCCAAGGCCCACGCCAAGCTCGCGCTCCACAAGGACCCTCAACCCGCCAACCGCCAGCGCAAAATCGAGTGGATGATCCGCTGGCTTGAAAACCCGCCCGTTTTCCCCTTGTGGATCCAGCTTCAGCAGCGCGCTATTGAAACTCCACCTGCTGAACCTTGATCACATCCCCAACCAATTCGCCCGTCACCTTTACCTTCAAATCCTTATCCCGGCTCAGCTTCTTCAACTGGCCCAGCGTACGCGCATTCCCGCCCTCGTCAAACTTTACAAACTTCCCGTCGGCCAGCACCAGCCCGTAGCCGCCCTTCGCGCAAGCCACCGCACACTCCCGTGTATGCGAAGCCAGATCTTTTCCTTTACACATCACATCCACTACGGTTCCGGTCCAAGTCTCCGCCGCAGCCCCCATCGCCAACGCCATCAAACCAAGCAGTGCTTTCATGCCTGAATCATAGCCGATTCCAGTACTAAGCGTCTTCGCTTAGTGGCTATTGTTCCCTTATCCTGAGTCGATGAGCCCGTCATGCAACCGAATGAGTTCTTCAGCGTCTATGTAGTACTAGCGACTTTTTGCGTAGTCGCGGTCCTTCTCCGCACCTACCGCAAGCAAGCCCGCAGCCGCCGGGTCCGGCGAATCGAAACCCGGCTTTTTGAATGGTGAAGAATTTCATTGATGCCTAAGCCTTCGGGAGTTTATAGTAGTGATTTCGTGGGTACCTTTCCACAAGTCGGCACGCGGCTCTTTCCGCTTAACAAGGATCTCAATGATCCTTTGGCCCCGCGCCGGGAAGCGGCCCTCTTCTACGGCCTCTTCCTCCGTGGTCACTCCGTCGATGCCCTCCGCCGCGATATCGACGTTCCCGTACCCCTTCTAAAAAAGTGGGAATCGGGTCGCCAATACGAAGGCAACTTCCGCGACAATCTCCGACAGCTCTATAACTACCGCAAACAGGTGCTCGCCATCTTCGACGAGCTTGTCCTCAATGAACGCGGTCGCAGCAGAGTCCAATAGGGCATCGTAAAATTGGGGGATGCGGTTACCCCTCTACCAAGTGGACGCGTTCACCTCCAAGCTGTTCGGTGGCAACCCCGCCGCCATCTGCCCCCTCGAATGCTGGCTGCCCGATGCGCTCCTCCAGCACATCGCCGCCGAGAACAACTTGGCCGAAACCGCCTTCTTCGTCAAGGAAGCTGACGGCTACCGCCTCCGCTGGTTCACGCCCGCCGTCGAAGTCGATCTCTGCGGGCACGCCACCCTCGCCGCCGCCTTTGTTCTCCTCGAGTGCCTCGGGCTCCCAGCCGAACACGTCGTATTCAATACGCGCAGCGGCCCCCTCACCGTCCATCGCCAAGCCTATCTCTACACTCTCGACTTCCCTTCCCGCCCCGGCACACCCCTACCCGTCCCCGAAGCGCTAACTGCCGCGCTCGACCGCGCGCCGGAGGCCGTCTATCAAGCCCGCGACCTTCTGTGCGTTTTCCCGACAGAAGCTGACGTTGCCGCCCTTCGGCCCGACATGAAGGCCCTCGCCGCCCTGCCCCACTTCGCCGTCATTGCCACCGCCCCCGGCCAGCACTGTGACTTCGTCTCCCGCTTCTTCGCCCCCGCCCAGGGCATCGACGAAGACCCCGTCACCGGCTCCGCCCACTGCACGCTCACTCCCTACTGGGCCGCCCGGCTCGACAAACCCGCAATGTCCGCCAAGCAGATCTCGGACCGCGGCGGAGATCTCCTCGTTGAACTCGCCGGCGACCGCGTCAAGATCAGCGGCCGCGCCGTACTCTACCTGGAAGGCTTCGCCAACGTCGCCATATAGTTCCGCCAACCCCCCAGGTGAGTGATCTCCGTCGCCCCGTCCACCGCGTACGGCTCGCACAGGAACCCCTGCACGGTCGACCCGTCCGCCAGCGTCAGCGACCCGATCGAAAGCGGCGCCGGCACCAAGGCCACGAAGCTCCCGTACTGCTCCACCGGCATCGCCCACACCTCCACTTCAATCCCCGATCCCACCGCACCCGGGGTCCGCAACAGTCCCGGCTTCGGCGGCGTCGTCCCCGGCAGCGCGTAGAACTTGTAATGCATCGCCGTCCGCGTCGTCCGCACCAGCTTCGCGCCGCGCTCGGTCAGCTGCCCGTTCAGCGGCATCCCGCTCAGGTGCGCTCCCACCACGGCCACCGCCACGCATCCCGGCGGCACCGTCGATGCCTCCATCGCCGGCGTATCGCTCAGCGCGGCCATCGTGCCGCCCAGGTGCTTCCCCTGCGCCCGATGCAACCGGTCCGCCATCTGCAGCAGACCCGTTTCGCAGAACGCCTGCGCCATTAGCGTCACGCCAAACGGCAACCCGTTCCCCCGGAACCCCGCCGGCAGCGCCACCGCGCTCAGGTCCAGCAGGTTCACGAAGTTTGTATAGTAGCCCAGGTTCGTATTCAGCTTGAACGGGTCCGCCTCCACAGCAGCAATCTTGTAGATCGTCCCCGTCGTCGGCAATAGCATCACGTCCATCTTGGCCCACTCGGCCTCTGTCCGCCGCCGTAGCGCGGCCAATTTGTACTCCGCTTCGAAACCGTCTTGTGCCGTGTAACGGCTGGCTCCCTGGATAATCTCACGCACTACGGGGTGCATCGCCGCCGCGCTAGACGCGACAAACGACGAGATGGCAGCCAGCCGTTCACTCACCCACGGCCCCGCGTACAGAAGATCTGCACTGTCGCGGAAGCTTTGAAAATCGATCTCCACCTTCGTCCCGCCCAGCGCCTCCAATCGCGCCACGGAACGCCAATACAACGCCTCAGCCTCGGCGTCCCCGAAGAACTGCAACAGCGCAGCCTGCGGCACGCCAAACCGGAATGAACCCGTCGCCCACGCCTGCGGCGCCACGCGCGTCCGCCGTGAGTAGGAGTCTGTCTCGTCGAACCCGCCCACTACCTGCAACACTGCATCCGCATCTCCGCACGTCAGCGCAAACACGGTCACGCAGTCGAGCGTCCGGCACGCCGGCACCACACCGCTCGCCGGCACCAACCCCTTGGTCGCCTTCAGTCCAACCAGATTATTGAAGGCCGCTGGCACCCGCCCGCTCCCCGCGGTGTCCGTCCCGAGCGAGAAAGTCACCATTCCCTTCCCCACCGCCACCGCCGACCCCGAACTCGACCCGCCCGATACGTACGTCTCGTCGAACACGCTTCCGCAAGCCCCATACGGTGACCGTACCCCCACCAATCCTGTCGCAAACTGGTCCAGGTTCGTTTTGCCGATCAACACCGCGCCCGCGTCTTGCAACCGCTGCACCACTGTCGCCGTCTGCTCCGGCCGGTAGGCATACGCCGGGCATCCCGCCGTCGTCTCCATCCCCGCCACGTCGATGTTGTCTTTAATCGCAAACGGAATCCCCGATAACGGCTTCGCCGCATCGAATCCCGCTGGCGCGTCGTCGGTCATCGAAATCCAAACCGGATTCCCGCCCCCCGCCCGCCGCCGCGCTTCGGCGATCACCTCGACCGTCGTAAACTTCCCGGCCAGGTACCCGCTCCGTAGTGTATGCAGATCAAAGCTCAGTTCATTCAGCATCGGGGGCCTCCTCCACAATCAATAAGGCCTGCCCGGCCTGCACCACGCCGCCCTGGGCTACCAGCACCTGCCGTACCAATCCATTCACCGGCGAACAAACGGCCACCTCCATCTTCATAGCTTCCAGAATCACCAGCCGGCCCCCTTCGGTCACCATCTGCCCCACGGCAATCTCCACGCTCCAGACGCTCGCCGTCGTCGGAGCCCGTAGGGCCCGGCATCCCGGCGGCACGTCCAACTGCGGAGCCGGAGGCGCCTTTTCGAACACCTCCGCCGCGGAGGCATTCTTGCCCCACCTCTCCCGCTCGGCTTCAAACGCCGCCTGCTGCTTCGCCTTGAACTCCGCCGCTCCCGGAGGCGGAGGCGCCAGCCGGTAAGTCGTCGGCTCAATTTTCACCGGATACCGCCCCAGCGGGAACGCCTTCCGATAATCCAACAGCTCATCCGCACCCACCGGGAAGAACCGAATCTGGTCAAACCCGCGCAGCAGCCAAGGCTTACCCGCTTCGAAGGCGTCCGTACTCTTGTACGTATTCCACATCTGAATCGTCCGGCCCACAAACTGGTAGCCACCTGGTCCCTCCATGCCATACACGCACAGGTACGCCCCGCCAATCCCCACGGCATTCTCCGGCGTCCACGTGCGCGCCGGATTGTACTTCGTCGTCACCAGCCTGTGTCGCGGATCGGTCGGCGTCGCCACCGGCGCGCCCAGGTAAACGTCACCCAGGCCCATCACCAGGTAGCTCGCGTCAAACACAATCTTCTTCACGTCTTCCACCGAGTCCAGTCCATTAATCCGCCGGATGAACTCAATGTTCGATGGGCACCACGGCGCATCCGGCCGCACACTCTGCATGTACTTCTGAATCGCCAACAGCGTCTGCGGATCTTCCCAACTCAACGGCAGATGGACGATCCGCGAGGGAACCTCCTCCTCCGTTCTTCCCTCTGCCTGCGCCAGAATGTCCAGCAGTTCGGCCCGCGAAAGCTGCCGGCTGTCGTAGTGCACCTGCAGCGTCCGAATACCCGGCGTGATGTCGATCACCCCCGGAATCTGCTGGTCCCTCAGCCAGTGCGCCATCGCCTGCACCCGGAAGCGCAGCTTCATGTCCAGCACCGGCTCGCCAAACTCCACCAGCAGATACTTATCGCCGGCGGTCCGGTACAACGTGTCGCCGTGCGCCTTCACAATCGCCGGTTCCGTAGCTTCCTCGGCAAACAGCGTCGGCAGCTTCGTCAACCCCTCAATGGCGCGGTCCAGTTCCCATTCCAGCTGCACGGCCTGCTGGTTCGTCATCCGCCGGAACCGTACCGCGTCCCCGGCCTTCAACTGACCCATCTTCCACAACTCGGCCGCCACAATCGTCGCCGGGCACACAAACCCGCCCAAGCTCGGCCCGTCCGGCCCCAAAATTATCGGCATGTCGCCCGTGAAGTCCACTGTGCCCACGGCATAGGCGTTGTCATGCACATTCGACGGATGCAGCCCCGCCTCGCCGCCGTCTTTCCGCGCCCATTCCGGCTTCGGTCCAATCAGGCGCACGCCCGTCCGGTCGGAGTTGTAGTGTACCTTCCAGTCGGTCGAGAAGAACATGGCGATGTCGCCATCGGTCATGTAATCCGGAGCCCCGTAGGGCCCGTACAATACCCCAATCTCCCAGCGGTTCCCGTACTCCGGCGGATGCTCCGCTTGCTCCCCCGGCCCGTCCACCATCGCCGCCATCGGCAGCAAGTCACCAGCTCGCAGCACACGGCCACCATGCCCGCCGAACTTGCCCAGCGCGAATGTCGCCCGGCTTCCTAAATACTCCGGCACGTCAAATCCGCCGCGCACCGCCAGGTACGCCCGAATCCCCGCCCCCACCACCTGGTTCATCCGCAGCGTCTGCCCGGCCTTCACCGCAATCGTCTGCCACGGCGGCACCCGCTTGCCGTCCAGCTTCGCCTCCATATCCGCGCCCGTCAAGGCCACGACAGCATCGCAGCGGAACTTCAGCGTGGGGCCCGTCACCGTGCACTCCAACCCCGCGGCGTCCCCGGAATTCCCCACCAACCGGTTCGCCAGCCGGAACGCCAGCGAATCCATCGGACCCGATGGCGGCACGCCGACTTCCCAGTAGCCCAGCCGCCCCGGATAGTCCTGCACGGTCGTCTGCGTCCCGCCGTCCAGAATGTCCACCGCATGCGAAACATAGTTGAACGTGTTCAAGTACGACGTCGTCATCACCGCATTCCGGAAAACCGGCGACGCCACCACCTGCCGCAAGTACTCGACGTTCGTCGCAATTCCAGCCACCGTCGTCTGCGCCAGCGCCGCTTCCAGCTTCTCAATCGCCGCCGCGCGGTTCTCCGCCGTCACGATCACTTTCGCGATCATCGGATCGTAGAACGGCGTAATCTCACTGCCCCGCTCCACCCAAGTCTCCACCCGCGCTTCGCTCGGAAAGCTCGCCGCTGTCAGTCGTCCCGAAGAAGGCCGAAAGCTCTGCCCCGGGTCTTCGGCGTAGACGCGCACCTGAATCGAGGCGCCGCACACCGCCGGCCGCTTCAACTCCAACTCGCCCGCCGCCTGCCGTACCATCCATTCGACGAGATCCACCCCCGTCACCTGCTCGGACCCCCCGTGCTCCACCTGCAGCCGCGTGTTCACTTCAAGGAAGTAGAACTCCTTCGTGTCCGCGTCATAGAGGAACTCCACCGTCCCTGCATTCGCGTAGCTCACCGCGCGCCCCAATCGCTCCGCCGCGTCGAACAGCGCCTGCCGAATCTCTTCCGGCAAATCCGGAGCCGGCGTCTCTTCAACGACCTTCTGATTCCGCCGCTGCAGCGAACAGTCCCGCTCTCCCAGAGCGATCACTTCGCCCTTCCCGTCCCCGAAAATCTGCACCTCAATATGCCGCGCCCGCGCCACAAACTTCTCGAGGAACATCCCCCCGTCTTTGAAGTTCGCCTGGCTCAACCGCGCCACCGTCTCGTAGGCGCCCGCCAAATCTTCTGCCCGGGAACACACCTGCATGCCGATGCCGCCGCCCCCCGCCGTGCTCTTCAGCATCACCGGAAAGCCAATCCGCGCCGCTTCGGCCTGCGCCTCTTCGACCGAACCAACCAACCCCGAACCGGGCGCCAGCGGCACCGCGTTCGCCGCCGCCAACTCCCGCGCCGTATGCTTCAAACCAAACGCCCGCAGGTGCTCCGGCGCCGGGCCGATAAAGGCAATCCGCTCCGCCCGGCACGCCTCGGCAAATCCCGCGTTCTCACTCAAGAACCCATACCCAGGGTGGATCGCCTCCGCCCCCGTCGCCTTTGCCGCCTCTAGCACTTTCCCGGCATCGAGATAGCTCTCCGCCGCCAGCGACGCCCCCAATAGCACGGCCTCATCCGCCTGTGCCACATGAAGCGAACCCGTGTCCGCCTCCGAGTAGACCGCCACCGAAGCAATCCCCATCCGCCGCAGCGTCCGGATCACCCGGCAGGCAATCGCCCCCCGGTTGGCTATGAGTACTTTCTTAAACATCCCAGATCATGACCTCAACAGGAGTCGGGTTATAGGCGTTGCAAGGATTATTCAACTGCGGGCAATTCGAGATCAGCACCAGCGTATCCATCTCGGCCCGCATCTCCACATACTTGCCCGGACCGCTCACGCCATCTTCAAACGTCAGCTTCCCCGCCGGCGTCACCGGCACATTCATGAAGAAGTTCACGTTGTGTGTAATGTCGCGCTTGTCCAATCCCCCGCTCCATTCCAGCGCCAAACGGACAAACGTCTGCCGGCAGGCGTGCATGAAGCGCTTCTCAATCGCGTACCGCACCATGTTCGATTCCATCGCGCAGGCCCCGCCCACCGTATCGTGCCGCCCGCAGGTATCGGCCACGATCGTCATCAACGTATGCCCATGAATCGTCTTCAGTTCGGAACCCGTCGTCAGGTAAAGGTTCCCCTGCTCCCGAATCGTGTCCACGGCGCTGTAACGGTCGCTGTAGTCGTGCGCGTTGAAGAACAACGTATCCGCGGCTTGGTTCCCTTCAAGGTCCACAATCCGGAATACCTGGCCCTGCTTCACTTCGTGGATCCAGCCGTCTCCCGCCGGAACCACTTGCCGGTACACCGCCGTCTCCGGCGTCAAATAGCTTTCGACTAAGCTCATAGAAAATACCTCTCCGTCAACGTGAATCCGCGTCCATTCTCTCGCCGCGACAGCCGGCACGGATCATCCGCCCCCGGCAGCGGCACCCGCTTCACCGTCAGGCCCACCGGCTTCGGCGCCCACGCCCCTCCCGGCGCTAGCGGATGCGGACACGTGCAAACCACCATCAGCGTATTCATGTCGCTGCGCAGTTCCACCGTCGACCCCGCCGGCGAGTGGCCCTCCACATAGCGGAACGATCCTTCGTCTTCGACGAACACTTTACTGAACAGATTTACGCTCGCCGTGAAGTCCCGCTCGTTCATTCCGTACTTGGCCAGTTCCACCAGAATCAGATCATGCGCGTTGGTGTGCCAATCGTTCCGCAATGCCTGATAGGTGCCCTTCCCGAACTGCCTCGTCACTCCGGTTTTATTCGAGAAACCCGCCAGCGGATCGTGCCAACCCAGGTCGTCGTGTGTAATCGACGCCAGCACCCGCCCCATGTCGGAATAGAGGCAGTGGCCCTGCGTCAAATGCGCCGTATGTTGACACTTCAGCGTGTCCGGCATGTTGTAGCGCTCTACAAAATTGTCAGCGTTATAGAAGAGTACCGAGACGTTTGCACCGCCCTCCGTATCCACGATGCGCAACGCCGTGCCGCGCTTGAATACGTGAGACCAAATGCTGCCGCCTGGCAGGGACTCTTCCCAAAGAACGGACGTTTCCGTCGACATGGGAATTCACTCCTGTGAAATTGAAAGTGGAAAAAAGGGAAGGAAGAAACCGCTAGGAAAGCAAGGAGGGGGGACCGCAACAAACATCCATCCGCGTCAACCGCAACATCACCGCAAGGGAAACTTCTCCTCGGGTTCGATTGGCGGCGGGGGGCTGCATCACCTAAGAATGGCACGCATCCGCCCACGCCGCGCAAGAAATTACTTCTAAGCCTGATTCAAAAAACTAATCCTCGTCGTGCTGCGCCGCCAGCGTCGTCAGCACGTTCATGTCTTCGAGCGTCGTCACGTCTCCCGCCACGGTGTTAGAGGTGACAATCTCTCGCAGCAACCGCCGCATGATCTTCCCGCTCCGCGTCTTCGGCAAAGACTCGGTGAACCGAATCTCTTCCGGACGCGCAAACGGTCCAATCTCGTGGGCCACCCACTGCCGCAACTCTTTGCCTAGAGTGTCCACGTCCTTGGCGCTCTTCTTCAGCGTCACGAAGCAGCAAATCGACTGGCCCGTAATCTCATGCGGCTTGCCGACCACGGCCGCCTCCGCCACCGAAGGATGCTTCACCAGCGCCGACTCAATCTCCATCGTGCTCAACCGGTGACCGCTGACGTTCATCACATCATCCACACGCCCCAGCACCCAGAAATAGCCGTCTTTATCCTTCCGCGCCGCGTCGCCCGTGAAGTAGTAGCCAGGAAACCGCGACCAGTATTGATCCTGATACCGCTCCGGATCGCCCCAAATCGTCCGCAGCATGCTTGGCCAAGGCTTCCGCATAATCAGGAACCCTTCTTTGCCATCTTCCACCGCGTGGCCATTGTGGTCCACAATCTCCGGCACAATACCCGGCATCGGCATCGTCCCCGACCCCGGCTTCAACGGCGTCGCGCCCGGCATCGGCGAAATCAAAATCGCCCCGGTCTCCGTCTGCCACCATGTATCGACAATCGGACAGCGGCTCCCGCCGATCACCCGGTAATACCAGTCCCACGCGGCAGGATTAATCGGCTCGCCGACCGAACCCAACAAGCGAAGCGACTTCAGGTCGTGCCGCTCCGGCCAATGGTCGCCCTGGCGGATCAACGCCCGGATCGCCGTCGGCGAGGTATAGAAAATTGAAATTTTATATTTATCAATTAGCCGCCACCAACGGTCAAATGCCGGCGTGTCTGGAGCCCCTTCGTATATGAAGGTCGTAGCGCCGCAAGACAACGGCCCATATACGACGTAGCTATGCCCCGTCACCCAACCCACGTCCGCCGTGCACCAGTAGGTATCGTGTTCCTTCAGGTCGAACACCCACTTCGTCGTCATCGTCGCCTGCAGCAGATAGCCCGCCGACGTGTGCAGAATGCCCTTCGGCTTGCCCGTCGTGCCCGACGTGTACAGCACGTACAGCGGGTGCTCACTGTCGACCTCTACCGGGGCTACATTCTCCGAAGCGGCCTCGTCCAGAACATGCCACCAGTGGTCCCGGCCCTTCTCCATCTTCACTTCCGAACCGGTCCGCTGATAGACCACTGTGTGCCGCACCGACGGGCACTCCCGCAGCGCCTCATCCACCGCGTCCTTCAGCCGGATCTCTTTGCCGCGGCGCCAGCCGCCGTCGGTCGTTATCACTACGCTCGCTTCCAAGTCCTGAATGCGCGCCTTCAACGCCTCAGCCGAAAACCCGCCAAACACCACCGAATGCGGAATGCCCAGCCGCGCGCATCCCAGCATCGCAATCGCGGCTTCCGGAATCATCGGCATGTAGATCACGGCCCGTTCGCCGGTCTTCAAGCCCAGTTCCAGCAACGAACTTGCGAACCGCGAGACCAGCCGGTGCAATTCCCGATACGTAATGGTCCGTTGATCGCCCGGCTCCCCTTCGAAGATGATCGCGGCCTTGTTCCCCCGGCCGCCGATCGCATGCCGGTCCACGCAGTTGTAGCAGACGTTCAGCTTCCCGCCCACAAACCACTTCGCAAACGGAGGATTCCAATCAAGCGGCTTCTCGAACCGCTGGAACCAATCCAACTCCTGCTCGGCCAACTGGCCCCAGAACTCTTCGGTGTTATTCAAAGCCCGCGCATACATCGCGCGATAAGCATCCATCCCGCTCACGTTGGCCTGCCGGATGAACTCCTCCGACGGCGGCACCAGGGTCGGAAGCGATACGGGTTTAGCGTCTTGCGTCAT
The DNA here is from genome assembly GCA_038215275.1 of Bryobacterales bacterium. GTDB lineage: Bacteria > Acidobacteriota > Terriglobia > Bryobacterales > Bryobacteraceae. Next base: position 34,192 of record JBBQRA010000002.1, read on the forward strand.
TCAGGCGATTCTATCAACCGCGATATCATGGTGTCTCGATTTCTCGTTATGTCTGTCCTCGAACCCCACCAGCAACAAGCTCTCGTCGAGCGCCTCGCCACGGCCTGCGGCGGCGCCTACTCCCCGGAAACCCGGCGCAAGTTCTTCATCACCGGTCCCCAATGGGCCGCCGCGTATGAGGGCCACTCGCTCTTCCAGGACAGGACCCGCCCCACCATCGGCTTTGAACGGATCATTGAGGAGTACGCCAAGATCGGCATCGGCTACTGGTGTACCCACGACACCGACGTCATCCCCACGGCAGGCCTCGGCAACGCCCAGCAGGATGAGATCGTCGGCCGCATCGGCGCCTCCCTGAAGAAGGACGGCCTCCAATGCTCGATGGTCACCACCGAGACCTTCAACAACCCTGTCTGGGCCGCCAGCTCCGCGCCCGAAGCCTCGCAGATTCGCGAATACGCCGCGTGGCGCGTTTCGAATACCGTGAAAATCGGCCATGAACTCGGCGCCGAGTTCGCCGTTTACTGGCCGGGTGCCCTCGGCTATTGGGTCCAGGGCGCCATCGACGAAACGCAAATGCTGCAGTGGTACGCCGACACCCTGAACGCCGCTTGCGAAGCCGACATCGATCTCTCGAAGAAGTTCGGCCGCGCCACCCTCAAGCACTGCATGGAGGCCAAGCCCTTCGAGCCCGTCGCCGAAATCCTCCTCCCCACCAGTGACGCCATGCTCGGCTTCATCTTCTCCGGCAAGCTGAAGTATCCCGAAATGGTCGGGCTTAATCCCGAGTACCTCCACGAACGCATGTGGGGCACCGCCGTCCGCGCCGCCCTCGCCCGCATGCTCTTCGCCAACAAACTCTGGCACTTCGATATCAACGATGGCTACAGCCTCAAGCACGATGTCGACATCGCCGTCGGCCTCATCAACCCGTTCGACTGGCTGAACGTTTTAGTGCTCCTTCGAAGCCACGGCTTCCACGGACCGTTCAATCTCGACTACAAGCCGCCAAGATCCACCAGCCAGCATGGCGTCTTCGCCGTCAGCTTCCCCACCGCCGTCGACCGCTTCATCACCCTCTGGGAGATGGCCGGCGAAGTCCTCACGGACCCCATCATCAAGGAAGCCACCGAAGCCCTCAAAACCGCCGGCCCCCGCGTGGCCAACCCGCAGGACGCCGCCGGCATGTTCGAAAGCAACCGGGAGCTCTGGAGCCTCCACGAGCTTATTGGCCATCGCCTCTTCCAGATCCTGGTCGGTCAGAACAAAGGCCGCATCTTCTCGGTCTAGTCCGCCATGCCGGCGGCGCTCATCTTCGCGTTGATCGCCGCCGCAATTGGCGTCAGCGTCCCCTACAGCTTTCTCCGCTTCCAGCTTCGGCTGAAGTTTCGCGATGTCCCGGACGGCAACCCCTTCCTGCCTGATCGCGCGCTGTACGATCGCTGCCGCGCCGCCCTCCCCACGGACCCTCTCTTCCGCCGCTGGCGTGTCTTCTATTGGCTCATCTGGGGAGCCAACGCGGTCTTTGTCATCGCCGTCATCGTCGGTGCCGCCACGCTCGTCTACTTCCGCTGGCGCTCCTGAAGTTCACAGGCCTCCTCCGCGTCCCGGCTCGTTGGCTTCGTTTCGCAATTCAACTTGCCGACTCCCGACGAATGCGCCAACACCGGGTTCTTCGCCTCATACTTCAAGAACCAGAGAATGTGGTCCACCCGCGCCGCCTTCGCCGTCGCCTCCCCTGCGGTCGAAGCGTTCTCGGTATACCAGGCCAATAGCTGAATCCGCGCCGCCGCGTCATCCGGGTTCGTCTTCAGCCGCTGCTCCAGCCGCTGCAACGGGTTCGCCGACAGGTTCCGCCCCTGCTCCAGCAGCCGCTCCACATCGGCCAACGTCATCGCCGCGAAAAGAAGAATTCCCCACATGACTCTATTCTGACGTAGAATTCGGCATGCTCGCGCTCCTCCTCCTCTTCGCCGACCTCACCCTAATTCAGAACGACAAGCTCGAACTTTCCGTCCAGAATCCTGGAGGGGCCTTCACCAAACTCCGTCTCCTCGCCGACCGTGACGAAACGAACCCAATGTGGAAAGGCAACGGCAATTACAAGGGCCACTTCCTCTGCGTCGATGGCTTCGGCCCCTCTTCCAAGGAAGAACAAGCCGCCGGCCTTCCCGGCCACGGCGAAGCCGTCCGCCAATCCTGGACCCAAACCGCGCCCGGCGTCTTTGAAACGCGCCTCCCCATCGTTCAGGAGAAGGTTACCCGCCGCATCGAGCTCCTCCCCGGCGAACAGGTCATCACCGTCGAAACCACCCTCGAGAACGAACTCGGCTTCGACCGTCCCATCAACTGGGCCGAACATGCCACCATCGGCGCGCCCTTCCTCACCCACGGCAAGACGGTCGTCGACGCCTCCGTCGGCCGGTGCCTCACCCGCCCCGACGAAAAGGGCGGCCCCAAGTCCACTCTCAACGCCGGCGTCGAATTCACCTATCCCCACGTCCCCCTCGACGCCGGCGGCACCCGCAACCTCCGCGCCGTCCCCGCCGGCGCCAACTCCCTTGACCACACCGGCTGCACCATCGACCCCAACCGCACCCACGGCTTCGTCACCGCCATTCACCTCGAAAAGCGCCTCGTCTTCGGCTACTTCTTCCCCCGTGCCGACTACCCGTGGCTCCAGGAGTGGCACAACTATCCCGCCTCCGGCGAACTCTCCCGTGGCCTCGAATTCGGCACCCAGCCCTTTGACGTCTCCCGCCGCGATGCCATCAGCCAAGGCAAGTTGTTCGACGTCCCCACCTATCGCTGGCTCCCCGCCAAATCGAAGATCTCCGCCAAATTTGTCATGTTCTACGCCACCATCCCTCCTGGCTTCGATCAGGTCGACGACGTACGCCACGAGAACGGCCACCTCGTCCTTTCGAACAACGCCACCAACCAGACCATTCGCCTCGCCGCGCAGAAAATACCTTAGCGCCATCTCAGGCTTCCATTCGATTTCAAAGAGAAGAGACGTCCTGTACAATCGGGCCAGTTAGTATTGGAGGCCCGTGTGCGAAAGACCATTTTTGCTCTCCTCTTTTGCGCCCTCGTCGCGCTGCCGGCCAAGCGCCACCTGGCCGAAACCTCCGAAGGCCCCGCCGGACTCATCCTCCAACAGATCCTGCAGGAGCCGGACTCCCCACGCCGGCCCGAGTTCCTCCGGATGTTCCTCGAACGCTTTCCCCAGCACGAGTCGTACACCTGGGTCCTGGGCGAAGCGCAGACCCAATATCTTACCGCCAAGGATTTCGACAACGCCCTCCACGCCGGCGAAACCCTGCTCCAGGCCGACCCCGCTGACCTCCCCGCCGCCCACACCGCCTTGCAGGCAGCCCAGGGCAAAGCCAACCCCGCGCTGATTCAGGCCTGGGCTCAACGCACGGCCGACGCGGCCCTTCGCGCTGAGTCCAGTGACTACGCCCGCCAATGCCTCACCTACGCCGAGTATTACCTCTACGCTCCGGCGCTGCAGTCGAACGACCCAAAGGTGCTCCAAGCCGCCGCCGCAAAACTGGAGAAAGCGAACCCCGCCTCCGAATACCTTCCCCAACTCCGCGCTCGCATGTTCCACTTTCATCGTCAGTCCGGCAACGTCCACCAAACCCTGGCCCTGGCGGAAGCAAAGCTCCGGGAAGATCCCAATCAGCCCGACATGCTCCTCTTCCTCGCCTCCCACTACTACGACGGCCTGAAAGACACCCAGAAAGCGATCGCCTATGCCAAGCGTCTCGTCGCCCCCTCAAGCAAGGCCACGCCCAGCCAGGCGGCGCTCGGCCACACCATGCTGGGCGTCATCGCCTCACAAGACGCGCGCCTGGCCGACGCCGAGTCCCATCTCCGCGCCGCCATCCCCCATCTCGATCCCCACCCCGCGCTCAAGAGCGAAGCCCTCTACCACCTCGGCTTCGTCAACCTGCGCCTCGGCGATTCGAAGCAAGACCTCAAGCGAATCGAGCAAGCCTACAAGCTCCACGCCGAATGCGCCACCATCGCCGGCCCGTACAAAGACCAAGCCGCCAGCAGCGCCGCCGGTATCCGCAGTCAATATCACCTGAAGTAGCGGTCAGTGCCCGCCAGCCGTCTCCACCGGCAAGGCCGGAGCTTTCACGTTTGGGCTGATATTGACGAGCATCTGCTCCTTCCTGTAGACGAGTGTCGACGTGTTGTAGCTGGCAATCTCAAACTGGTGGCCGTGCGTGATGGCGTCCGTCGGGCAGGCCTCGACGCAGAACCCGCAGAAGATGCAGCGGCTATAGTCGATGTTGTAGACGCTCGCATAGCGCTCGCCACCGCTGATCCGCTTCTTCTCCGTGTTCTCATCCGCTTCAATGTAGATGCAGTTCGCCGGGCAGGCCGCGGAGCACAGGAAGCAAGCCACGCATTTTTCCAGGCCCGCTTCGTCGCGCTGCAACACGTGTACGCCGCGGTACCGCTCTTGGAACTTCGCCGGAGCGTCCGGGTAATCCTCCGTCACCGTCGGAGACATCATCTCCTTCAATGTGACGCTCATGCCCTTGGCGATTGCCGCCGCGGAGCCCAGAATCTCGGAGATCGAGTTTGCCATCTGCTTCCAGGTTACCCTTCGCTCTTGCGCTGCTGCAAGAACGTCAGAATATCGAACTTCTTGATCTCCCGGTCCGGGAAGAAGCTGTTCACCGCCGACTGCTCATCGTCGAAGACCTCAAAGACCGTTTCAAGACGCGTCAGCACGATGAGTTCCACCGCCCGCCGCGAAAGATTCAGTAGCTTCATCGTTCCCCCGGCGCGCCGGGAGCTGGAGAAACACATCACCAACGCGCCGAGTCCCGACGAATCGATATATGTCACCCCTTGAAGATTCAGAATCAACCGGTTCTTTCCCGCTGAGATCAACTGGTTCAGCGTCTCCCGCATCGTGCCTGTGGACTCGCCAGCGACCAATTGGCCGACGCAATCCAGCACGACAATCCCTTCTTTCTCCCGCTCTATAATCTGCATTATCCTCGAGTATCCTCAATTCCCATCCCGGCCAGAGACGGCATCTCCGCCCCCGGTTCCGGACTCGCCGGCAGCAACACTCGAAAGGTTGTCCCTTCCCCCACTTTGCTGTCTACCTCAATCCTGCCGTGATGCGCCCGTACAATCCAAGAGACAAAACTCAAACCCAAGCCCAGACCTTTGTCCGGATCCCCACCCGGCACTTTGTAAAATCGCTCAAAAATGTGCGGCAAACTCTCCACTGGAATTCCTTGCCCGGTGTCTGAAAAACACATCTCCACGTGGTCGCCCTGTTCGGTCACCAAAGTCCGCAACGTCACGTGAATCTTTCCCCCGAACGGCGTATACTTCACGGCGTTCGAGAGCAAATTCGCGACCAAACGTTCCACCTGAACCCGGTCGGCATCAACCCAAATTTCCGCCGGCAACTCGGCATCCAGCGTCACCCCGGCATCTTCGGCCGGAATTTGAAACTGCTCCACGATGTCCTTGACGGTCTCGCTTAAGTTCAGGCGCAGAAATTTCAAAACCAGATGCCCGGCCTCCGATTGCGAGAGCAGCAGCAGCGCCCGCACAATGCTCGATAACCGGTCTACATCCTGTAGCGCGTTCACAATGGCGTCCCGATACTGCTCCTTGGTGTTCGCTGTGAACAGCGCCACTTCCAATTGCCCGCGAATCGAAGTCAGCGGCGTCCGCAACTCATGCGAAACGTCGGTACCGAAACGCCGCACCTGCTCGAACCCTTGGGAAAGCCGGTCCATCATCTTGTTAAATGCATCAATGAGCCGGTCCAATTCGTCGTCGGTGTCCCGTCCCGGGATCCGGACATGCAGCGTCGAACTGCTCACTTCCTGAGCCGTCGCCGCCACCCGGTTCACAGGTTCCAAGCCTCGTCCGGCCATGAACCATCCCAGCAGCATTGTCAGGCCGACAAGCAGCGGCAGCACACTGAAATAGTTGCTGACGAACATCGCGGGCAGGGTTTCGTTGTCGGTCAACGTCCGGCCCACCACCAGCAGATACGGTTGGTTGACGGAACGGATAATCCCATAACGCAGCAGCAGCGTCGTCCCCTTGCCGTCCTTTTTCAGCTTCCATTGCGGCATCCGGTTCGCCAGAATCTGTTGAACCTCGGCCGGAGTCTCCACGCCAAACGCGCGATATCCATTCGAGACTTCGAGCACCGCTCCTTCCCGGTCGGTGATCAAAATCAGCTTCCGCAGCCGCTCCACATGCGAGGCGTCGTCCACTTCCCGCGGGTCGAACGTCCAGTTCGCTTGGCCGCGTTCAATCCGCAGGAACCCGCGCACCGCGCGCCACTCCTCTTCAATCAACTCCCGGGTCCGGGCCTCGATGAGATACTCCAGGCTCAATCGGAAATAAAGTCCGATGCCCACCAACAGAAGCCCAAAGATCACGACGTAGCTCATCGTCAGCCGGAAGCGCAAACCGCGCACCGTCTTGCCGATTCTGAGCAACAGCCTATGCAGCACGGCTTAGTCCTGCTCGGCGCCTTTCTCCGGAACGTCAATCACGTAACCAATCCCCCGTACCGTGTGAATCAAGCGCACCGGAAAGCGGTCGTCGATTTTGCTCCGCAGGTGCCGGATATACACGTCCACGATGTTCGTCAATCCGTCATAGTCCATATCCCAGACGTGTTCGACGATCATCGTCCGGCTTAGCGGACGGCCCCGGTTCCGCATCAGATATTCGAGAATGCTGAACTCTTTTGGCGCTAGTTCAATGTTCTCGCCCGCGCGTGTCACCTTCCGGCGAATGCAATCGAGCGTCAAGTCGCCTACCTGCAGACGATCTTGCAGAGGGGCCCCCCGGCGCAGGAGCGCCTTCACACGAGCCAGGAACTCGACCACCGCAAACGGTTTGCTGATATAGTCGTCGGCTCCCGCCTCAAGGCCCTTTACGCGGTCGTCTACATTGCTCCGCGCGCTTAGGATCAGCACCGGAGGGCTTACCTTCCGGTTCCGCACTTTCTCAAGTACTTTTAGACCATCCATGTCTGGCAGATTCAGGTCCAGCACAATCAGGTCGTGTTCCAGGCTGTGTACCGCTTCGAGTGCACTGGTGCCATCGTGCGCAATGGTGACGCTGTAACCGGCGCTTTCTAATCCCCGGCCCAGGAAGTCGGCAATTCGTTTCTCGTCTTCAACGACGAGAACGCGTGTAGTATCCATTTTCGATCAATCCCCTAGTTGCTGGGATGGTAGCATACACCATTCTAACCGCCTCTTCATAAAGCGATTTAAATCAAGCGCAGAGGGCTCCGCGATCAAGCGCTTTCCATGCCTGACCGATGGCATGCTGATAGCACTCTCTCGAACTAAGCATGACGGGAAGGGGGGCGCTCCTATTTCCTTGGCGCTCTCCTCGACCAGCCGACCGAGTACGGTAGCTTTGCGTACCCAATAAATCGCGATGCTCGCTCTCCCGATAGGCAGCGTAGTTGGCAATCGCCTGACCTAAAGGTAAACCCGCCGGCGGAAACAGGCCGGCGTAATCGAGAGCGCCCCGCAAAAAATCTCGCAGCGCGTTACTCGTTGCTGCTAACGACGAGAATATTCCATATCTTCCAACGGCAACGCCGCTTCCCCAATCTCCAACGGCTTTGATACCAACAGCCGCACGACAGCCTCAACGCCCGGCTGCTTCGGCGTCAGTCCTTCGGGATGTAGCAACAATGAGCCGCTCTCAAAGCCCGCCGCCGCCGTCTTCACGCAGTACACCACCTCCTCGCCCATTCCGCCAGAGCCCACCGAAAAGCCATCTCCAGAAAGTAGCTTCCCTGCCACGCACTCATTCGCGTTCAGCGCCCATGGGTAGAAGTAGCCGTCCCATCCCGCCACATCAAACGGATGATGGTCAATCACCACCTCTTGCAGCCAGTTGTCTTTCTTCACCACCAGCGAAAACTCGCCGCGCTCATCCTGCACCGATAATGCCCGCGGACGCCGGATGTCGCGCTCGCCATATGGCGCATCGTCCCGCAGTTGTCCGGTCCCATTCCGGTGGCCGCGGGGAATCCGCACCGCACCCCGGCTTTCAATAATCAGAAACCGGTGCCGTACGGGGTCCATACGCAATCGATGGATGATCCCGCGCGGGATCACCACGAAGTCGCCAGTCTGATAGGACACTTCGCCCAACTGCGTCTCCAGCGTCCCGGCGCCTTCGGTCACATAGAGCACCTCGTCGGCCTGCGCGTTGCGATAGAAGCCGCTCTTGTGCGGCGTCCACGTATGCAGCGCCACATCGTCGTTGAATAGCAACGGCGCCCGGTCAGCCGCCGGCATCCGATGCGTACGGAAGTGACGGTAGCGCAAAGGCCGCGGCTGCTCCTTCTTCCACACCAGCTCAAAGGCTTGCCGCGTTGAAATCACGCGCGCCGGATCGTGCAGATGGTAAAGCCGCGTGGACGCTCCACCATAGCCAGCGCTCCCCACCTGCTCCACGAAATGGTCGCCGCCGTCGGCTTTCAGAAACGTCGCGTTGCGCTTCCGCGGCACCACGCCCAACTGATGATAAATCGGCATGCTTCTATTGAAACTCCTGCAGAACTTCCGGATTCTCGAGATTGCTCGTATCGCCCAGCGGCAGCCCCAACCGCGCCGCCCTCACCAACCGCCGCATCACTTTCCCGTTCCGCGTCTTTGGCAGCGCCGAAACGAACCGAACCTCGTGAGGCCGCAGCGGCCTGCCCAACTCCCGGGCCACTAACTCCTGCACGTCGGCCGCCGATACCTCGCCCTGCCGCACACAGTACACGACCAGTTCGCTCCCCTTCAACTCATTCGGCACGCCGATCGCCGCCGCCTCCCGAATCGCGGCATGCGAGGTTACGATCGTCTCCACCTCAGCCGGCCCCACCCGTTTGCCCGCAATCTTGATCGTGTCGTCGCTGCGTCCATGGATGTACCAAAAGCCATCGGCATCGCGCGCCGCAAAATCCCCATGCCGCCACACGCCCGGAAACTGCGACCAGTATGTCTCTTCATACCGCTGCGGATCTTTGTAGAATCCGCGCGCCATGCCGATCCACGGCTGCCGCACCACCAGTTCGCCGACACCTTCGCCATCGGGGTCCACGATGTCCGCCGCCATTCCCGGGCACGGCGCAGAAAACGCGCAAGGCTTGATCGGCAACAGCGGATTTGAACACAGGATCCCGCCCGATATCTCCGTGCCGCCGGAGTAGTTGATCAGCGGCAGCTTCCCGCCGCCAACGGTCTCAAACAGCCACATCCAGGCATCCCGCGTCCACGGCTCGCCGGTAGAACCAAGCAGCCGCAGCCGGCTCAGATCCTGCCGGATCGCCACGCCCATTAAAGTGCGGACCAGCGTCGGCGACACACCCAATACCTCCACGCCCTGCCGCGCGGCGAACGCCCACAGATGCTCCGGCGCCCCATCGTAAAGCGCCATAGTCCCGCCCAGCAGCAGCGCGCCATAAATCAACCACGGACCCATCATCCAGCCGATATCGGTCAGCCAACTGATCCGAGTCCCTGGCCCAACGTCCATCCCGAACGCCATGTCCTGGGCCGATTTCACGGGAAAGCCGCAATGTGTATGCAGAATTCCTTTCGGCGCGCCAGACGTACCGGAGGTATAAATCAGCAGCAGCGGATCCTCCGCCGCCACGCTCTCCGGCGCGTGCGAACCCGGCAACTCGCAGAAGTCCTGCCAGCGGATGTCCCGGCCCTCGCGCATTTCTACCGAATGTCCTTCCATCCGCTCCACCACGATCACCAGCGGCGCCGCGTCCGCCTCGTCCACGGCACGCTTGGCCTCCACCAGCTTGCCCCGCCGCGGAAACGCATTGCACGTAAAGATCGCCTTCGCCCCCACGTCCCGCATCCGCGTCGCAATCGCCGATGGCCCAAATCCCGTGAAGAGCGGAACCGCAATCGCGCCAATCCGCGCCAGCGCCACCATCACGGCCACCGTCTCCGGCATCATCGGCAGATGTACGCCCACCGCGTCGCCCTTGCCAATGCCCATCGCCCGCAATCCGCTCGCACACCGCTGCACTGCCACGCGCAGCGCCCGGTAGCTCCACGAACGTGTCACCCCCTCTTCGCCTTCCCAAACTACGGCTGGCTGGCGGTCCGGTCCCTTCGCGAGACAAGCCGTCCCCATGTTCAGTTCCCCATCCACGCACCACCGCGTCCACGCGATGCCACGCGAGGAATCCATCACCTGCGCATACGGCCGATCCCACGGCAATTCCAGGAACTGCAGCACCTGTTCGGTGAACCATGCCGGCTCCGCCGCTGCCTTCGTTTGCAACTCAGCGAACGAATCGACCCCCGCTTGATGTAGGAATCGGGTGAGCTGCGCCCGCGCGATCGTCTCCGCGTCCGGTCGCCAGACTATAGCTTCGGGCATGAATCCATTATCCTGTAAGGACGCATGTTTCAAGAAACAGTCGAAGCGCAGGGACACCTGATCGACAGTCACATCATGGAGCGGATCTTCGACACTGTCGTCGAATACCAGGGCCGCTTCGAAGTAGAAGTCTTCCAGATCGGACGCACCAATAGCGAACCGTCGCACCTGCGGCTCCGCATCGAGACCCCAACCGCCGAGTCGATGGACAAGGTCCTCGGCCAGTTGATCGGTCTCGGCTGCACCCCGGTCGATGCGCGCGACGCCGAGGTTCGCATCGTCGAACGCGACTGCTGCGCTCCCGAGGATTTCTATTCCACTACCAACCAACGCACCGAAATCCGCTACTCCGGCTCGTGGCATACGGTGGGCAAGCAGCGCATGGATGCCTGTATCGTCATCGAAGACGGCGCTGCCTGGTGCCGCAAACTGCGCGACGTAAAAGCCGGCGACGCGGTCGTCGTGGGCATGCGCGGCATCCGCGTCATCCCGGAGTCTAAGGAACGCGACCGACACGGCTTCGCCTTCATGAGCAACGAAATCAGCTCGGAACGGCAAGTCGAAACCGCCGTGACCCAAACCGCCAGCCTCATCCGGCAGATGCGCGCCGAAGGCAAAACAGTGGTCGTGGTGGCCGGGCCCGTCGTCGTCCACACCGGCGGCGTCAAGCCCCTGGGCGCGCTCATCCGCGGGGGCTTCGTTGATGCCCTCCTCTGCGGCAACGCACTGGCCGTCCACGATATTGAGGCGGCTTTGCTCGGCACTTCGCTCGGCGTCCGCATGCAGGATGGGCGCCTCGAAGAACACGGCCACCGCAATCACATGCGCGCAATCAACGCGATCTATCACGCCGGCGGCATCCGCGGCGCCGTCGAAAGCGGACGTCTCCAGAGCGGCATAATGTACGAATGCGTGAAGGCCAGCGTGCCCTTTGTCCTCGCTGGCAGCCTACGCGACGACGGTCCACTGCCCGACACGATCACCGACATGAACGAGGCGCAGGATGCCTATAACGAGCACGCCCACGGCGCCGGCCTCGTCCTCTGCCTCAGCTCCATGCTGCATTCCATCGCCACCGGTAACATGTTGCCCGGCTGGGTGAAGACCGTCTGCGTCGACATCAACCCCGCCGTCGCCACCAAGCTGAGCGATCGCGGCACCGGCCAGGCAGTGGGAGTCGTTACGGACGTCGGCCTGTTCCTCGACCATCTCGCCAAGAAACTGGTACTCGGCCATGAGTAAGAAAAAAACCTATACCGACGAACACGCCGAAGCAGGCGTAAACGCTCCGCTGCCTGATATTGAAACTTGGCCCAACCAGTTCCGCACGGGCTACGAAATTGAAATCGTCAACCCGGAGTTCACCAGCGTCTGCCCCAAAACCGGACTTCCGGACCACGGCACGTTGACCCTGCGCTATGTCCCCGACGAGCACTGCCTGGAACTCAAGTCCCTGAAGATGTATTGGTTGGCTTACCGCAACCTCGGTATCTTCCAGGAGAACATCGTCAACCGGTTCCTCGCCGACATGGTCCGCGCCGCTAACCCGATCGAAGCCACCGTCATCGGCGACTTCATGCCCCGGGGCGGCATCCCTTCGAAGATCACCGCCCGTTACGTCAGGAAGAGCAAGAGTGGACGCTGAGCATCCCCTCGAACAGGCCGTCCGCGAAATCCGGGAACGTGTCCAGGCCCGCCACCCGCAAGGCCAGCACGGCCGCTTCGCTATTCCGATGGCCGACCTGCTGCCGCTGCTCCACGCCCGCGACGCGGCGGAAGCGAAAGTGGCCGCCATCGGCACGGTCAACCCGCGGCCGCCCGGCCTCAAGAACTCGCTGATTCAAACGTGGAAGCGCTTCCTCGCCCGCGTCCTCGATTGGCATGTGCGCGAACAGGTGGAGTTCAACCGCGGCTCCATCAACGCAACTCAAGCTACGCTCGAAGCCCTGAATGAGCACAACCGGGCTTTGAAAAACGTCGCCCTCGCCCTCGAAGAAAACGCCCGCCGGATGGATGCCGTCGAATCGCGACTCGCTGCCGCCGAGTCGGCTTTCTCGAACATCGATGGCCTCCGCGACCAAGCCCGGGAGCTCTTGGACGTGCGCGTCCACTGGCACGAATGGCGCCAGGAGTGGGAACGCAAACTCAGCGTCAACGAAGTGCAATTTCTTCGCAGCGTGGCCGACTTGAACGGCGCTTACCAGCACCGCACCGCGCAGATGGAAGCCAGCTTCCGCGACATCGTGGCCCGCCAGCATCGCGACTTTGAAGGTCTCATCGCCCGTGCCAATGACGAAACGCAGGCCCGCTTCTGGGCCGACTTCGCCAAAGTGCGCGAGGAGTACGAACGCATGATTCACGCCGAACTTCGCACCATACGGCAGAAGGCCTTCGCTGCGGCCGCCCATCCGCCGCCTTCGGCGCCCGAATCGCCCGCCTACGACTTCGTCCACTTCGCCAACCGCTTCCGCGGCCCCGAAGAGTATGTCCGCACCGGCTTCGCGGCCTATCTACCGTTGTTCGCCGGTCGCGAGAACATCGTCGATCTCGGCTGCGGGCGCGGCGAGTTCCTCGAACTGCTATCTCAAAATGGGCTTACGGCGATGGGAGTTGACGGAGATGCCGAGTCGGTCGGCATTTGCCATTCTAAAGGCCTGCAGGTCGTCGAGACGGACCTGTTCACATGGCTCGAAGCTCAACCGGACCATTCACTCGATGGGGTCTTCTGCGGCCAGGTAATTGAGCATCTGCCGCCACCGCTGGTTCCCCGGCTATTCAACCTCTGCGCGGCAAAGTCCCGCCCCGGCGCTATCGCCGTATTCGAAACGCCGAATCCGGAGTGCCTGGCCATCTTCGCCTCGCACTTCTACCTCGATCCGACGCACCAACGCCCGGTTCCCCCGGCCCTCGCTGCTTTCTACCTCGGAGAGGCCGGCTACGGACGCCTCGAGATCCGCCGGTTGGCCCCGGCCATCGAGTCGATGCCGTCACTCGCGTCACTGCCGGTTGACTTCCGGGAGGCGTTCTTCGGCTGCCTGGACTACGCCGCCATAGGTACGAAACTCTAGGCCTTATGGGTGAGGACTTCGGAATTAACCCAAGGCTAGCCGCCTGCGCCCGCATGAAGGGCAAGTCGTAAGCAGCCTCCACAACCCCCCCCCCCCGCCTGCCCTACACTGGAAGGCGGAGAGGTCCACTATGAAAACTCTATTTTTGAGTCTGGTCGCCGCCACTGCGCTTCTTGCCCAGGGCGGAAAGACCCATCTCAAAGTCGGCGATATTGCGCCCGGCTTCGAGAAACTGCCCTCCTCCGTTCCTGGCAAATCGTTCTCGCTCGCGGATTTTAAAGGCAAACAGAATGTCGTGCTTGCCTTTTTCCCGCTTGCGTTTACCGGTGGTTGAACGGCGGAAATGAAAGGATTCCAGGCTGGAATCCAAAAGATCAACGAGTCTGAGACTCAGTTGTTTGGCATCAGTGTTGACGCTGCCCCATCCTTGAAGCGGTTCTCGGATGATCTGGGCTTGGCGTTCCCCCTATTGAGCGATTTCCCCAATCGCGCCACGGCCAAGGCCTACGGCGTCTTGATGGAGGACCGAGGCATCGCCAGCCGCACCACCTTCGTGATCGACAAGGAGGGCAAGATCCTCGAAATCGTCGCTGATAACAAGCCCGCCGCGCATAACGAAGCAACGGCCGCGGCTTGTGAGCGGCTGAAGAAGCAGTAGACCATGCGAGCGTCAGGGAGTCGCCCGCACGGCTCCCTGGTCCTTAAACGGAGCGAGACTGGCCGCACGCAGCAAGGAACGCCGGGAAGGTGGCGAGGAAGTAGACAAAGTAGGTCTCCAGTAGCGGTGGCTTACTTTCTCAACTTACAGAGGTTTTGCTCGGAATCCGGAAAATCCGGGAACTTCTTAACATTCTTTGACGGCTATGCGGGTTCCGTTAAAGTTAACCCGCGTGGCCGGATTTCCGCATATTGAATGACGGCTGCTTGCAGTTGCGCAGCGCTGACCGGCTTTGTCAGGTAGCCGTCGGCGCCACTCTCGATACAGCGCTCCCTGTCGCCCTGCATGGCGTTTGCGGTGAGCATGACGATGGGGGTCCGGCGGCCGGAGCCCTTCTCGGCATGCCGGATCGCTCGAACCGCCTCGAGCCCGTCGAGTTCGGGCATCTGCATATCCATGAAGATCAAGTCGAGTCCGCCCGTCGCGTGCTGGGCAACGGCCTCGCGCCCATCGACCGCAGCGCTGACGAGGTGACCCTGCCGAGTCAGCAACCGGTTGACCAAGCGACGGCTCACCTCATTGTCTTCGGCTACCAGGATCCGCAAGGACGGCACTGTAGGGGTGTGTCCGAGGGGCTCGCGCACATCGACCGTAGGCCAGGAGTTCGTCAGACGCAGAGTGCAGGAAAACTCACTTCCTAAGCCGAGTTCACTGGTCACCGTCAGCGAGCCGCCCATCAGCTCCGCGAGGCGCCGGCAGATGGCGAGACCCAGGCCGGTTCCGCCATACTTCCTCGTCATCGAACCATCTGCCTGCCGGAACTGCTCAAAAATGATTGGCAGGCTTTCGGCGGAAATTCCGATGCCCGTGTCCTGCACGCGGAAGGCGACAAGTGGACCAGTTGGTCCGCTTTCTAGCAGTTGCACAGTCACCCGGATCTCTCCCTGCTGCGTAAACTTGATCGCATTGCCAACCAGATTCGTCAGGATCTGCCGTAGGCGTCCGGGATCGCCACCCGCCTGCTCCGGCACATCGTCATCGCACACAACTTGCAGGTCCAACCCCTTTTGCTGGGCGGCGAAGCGGAAGGATTTCACCGCCTCTTCGACGATGGTACGCACGGCAAACCCTACGCACTCAATATCAAGCCGGCCGGCCTCAATTTTTGAAAAATCGAGAATGTCGTTCAGAACCTGAAGCAGGCTGTCGGCCGAGTAGTGAACGGTCTCCAAATAGCCACGCTGCTCTTCGGAGAGCTCGGTGGACAGGGCCAGCGCAGTCATGCCCAGGACGCCGTTCATAGGGGTGCGAATCTCGTGGCTCATATTGGCGAGGAATTCGCTCTTTAGCTCGTTGCTGTGTTGCGCCTGTTCGAGCAGTCGCGCGATCTGTTCCTTCTGGGCCTCAATATGCTGGGTTCGTTCCTGGACGGCTTGCTCGAGTGCCCGCCGCGTTTTAATCTCGCGCCGGCGCCGGAACCGGAGGAATAGCACTAGAAGAAGAGCGCCACCCAGGGAAATCGATATCGTAAACCAAGACCGCTGCCAGAATTCGGGAAGAATTTCGAAGTGGAGAGTGGCAGGGGTAGTCGTCCAAGCCCCGTCGATTTCCTGCGCCTGTACATCCAGACGGTAGCGCCCGGGAGCGGGCTGCGAAAGGTGCAACGCGGGCTGCGAAGCGGGCCGCCACACCGCATTGGCGGCTTCATCCTCTCTGCCTAAACGGTAGCGAAAGTTGGTCTCGCCATTCAGCCGCAGATTAGCGAACTCGATGTGGAGGTCGCCGGGGGGCATCCGGGGAGACGAAAGATTCTGTGGTTCACCTTCGCGCCACAAACCAATTATCTTGACGCGCGTCGGGATGGTTGGGGGTCGGAGCAGCTCGCTCGCCAACCAGGAGAACCCGTTCTCGGTGCCCACAAAGACATCGCCGTTTGCATCTTCCCAGAACGCTCCCAACATGCAGTCATGCCAAATCAGGCCATTGCGGATACCCAGATAGCGCCAACGCTCCCCGTCAAAAACATCAATTCCGGCGTTTGTCCCTACCCAGATCCGTCCCTGACTATCCCGCTCGAGAAAGCTGATGTTGTCACTATGCAGCGCACCGGCTTGATTAAAATTTTCCACTTTGGCGACTGTGAGGTCCGGCCGAAGCAGCATTCGGGATACACCCTCGACGCCGGCATAGCCGACCCAGATTTCGTGAGGGTTCCTTTCCGCCAGAAAAACGAAGCTTTCCATGCGGAGCCCACTCTCCCTACCATAGAGCACCCATCTCTGACCGTCCCAACGGCCGAGCCCGCCGGTTCCAGCCACCCAGAGCACCCCGTTTTTCCCGGGGACGACGCGGTAAATCGTTTCGGAGCCGCCGACGGTGAAAGGAACCGGTAGGTTCTTGAACCGGATGGGATGGCTGGTGGTGTCGCTGTAGAAAAGACCGCTGCGAGTACTGACCCATAGCCGCTGCCGATGGTCGATCCGGATATTGGTGATGCGCCCGTCGAGCAGCCCATCGGCCGTGCCGAACCGGCGCGCCACCCGCCGGATGCCGTCGAAATGGAAGAGCCCTTCTTCCTTCGTCGCTACCCAGATGCCGCCGCCAGCCGCGGGTTGCAGTTCGCGGACCTCGTCGGCAGGT
The DNA here is from genome assembly GCA_038215275.1 of Bryobacterales bacterium. GTDB lineage: Bacteria > Acidobacteriota > Terriglobia > Bryobacterales > Bryobacteraceae. The sequence continues at coordinate 50,989 of JBBQRA010000002.1, forward strand.
ATCCCTTGACCGCGACTCCAGACCTCGAACCGCGTACCATCCGCGCTCAACCGGTTCAGCCCTGCCTTCGTCCCGACCCACAGCGCTCCCGCACCATCGCGGGTAAACGAACTGACTGCATCGTCGCTAAGACCATCCGACCTTTGGTAGCTCCGGCTGCGTGGGAAGCCGTGCCAGCGGACCAACCCTCTCGATTCCAGTCCAACCCAAGGCACTCCGTATCGATCCCAAAAGATCGCTGTCGCGGCATCGGCGGGCATTCCGTGATTGCGTCCATACCGTTCCCAGGAACTGCGGTCGCCATTCTGCCGCGCGAAAATGCCGTGATACGTGGGTAGCCAGACTTTGCCATCGGGCCCCACATGGATGGAATTTCCCTTGCCGATGGGAGCGATGGAAATCCCGGCGTTGAAGAACCGGCCACCCCCTTTGGGTAAAAAGTAGGCGGCAGAGCGGCTGCGGACCCAAAGCCGCCCCGCGGGATCCTCGGCAAATCCGGAATACTCTCCAGGAGGAAGTCCCCGCTGGCGTCCGGCGACTTCAGCAGGCTGACCCGGCTGCTGCCGGCAGAGTGTATTCCGGCAGGAGAACCAGACCGTGCCCGCGTGGTCCTCGTGAATGCTGCGGCCGCCGCCGAAGTTTTCTTTCGAAAGAGGCGCAAATGCCCAGCGGCCATCCGCCTCTTTGCGGCCTCGCAGCGGCCCGATGTTCGAATTGACGAAAACGAAACCGGACTTGCTCGCCGCCAGACAGTTTGGCCCCGGAAACTGCAAGTCGCCCGCGGGTAGACGCGCCGGTTCAAAATGACCATCCCGGTAGGTGACCAGCCCCCGGCTTGTCGCCACGATCAGATCACCCGACGGGGTGTTGATCTGACAGGTCACACTGGCATCGGTCAAACCTTCGTTGGTGCGAAAATTGACGAACCGGTGGCCGTCGTAGCGGAAGAGGCCGCTGGTGGTGCCGACCCAAAGGAATCCCTCGGTGTCCTGAGAAAGTGTCCGGATCGACAGGCCGCGCAAACCCGATTCGAAGCCAAAGTGCTCCATGGCGTAGCGCTGGGCGGATAACGGCGGCGCCCCAAAAATGACCAGAAACGCCAGCGTGGCGGAAGTCTTATGCAAAAATGTGCGTTCTCCGGCGCGAACGGCCTCCGGGTATTCTATCGACAAAAAAGGCCGAGACCCAATAGTGTCTCGGCCGTAAAGATCACCACAAGGAAAAAAAGCGGAATTACATGGGGGGCATGATGACGGTGTCAATCACGTGGATGACGCCGTTGTCGGTGCCAATGTCGGTTTTGACGACTTGGGAGTTGCCGTTCAACATCACCCTACCGCCAGCAACCTTCACTGCAATCGCGCCGCCCTGAACGGACTTGGCGGAGTTGATTTTGACGACGTCGGCAGCCATGACTTTGCCCGAAACGACATGGTAGGTCAGGATGGCGGCGAGCTTCGCCTTGTTTTCCGGCTTCAAAAGCGATTCAACCGTGCCCGCAGGAAGTTTGGCGAACGCAGCGTCGGTCGGGGCGAATACCGTGAATGGGCCCGGACCCTTTAGGGTGTCAACCAGGCCGGCGGCCTTGACGGCGGCGACCAAAGTTTTAAAAGAACCAGCCGCGACGGCTGTGTCAACAATGTCAGCGGCAGCCGCATGGCCAACCGTCAAAAACAAGGGAAGGGCCAAGGCGGCCGCGCGCAGTGCAAATGTTTTCATTCTCAAGTCTCCTAAGCGATCGTTCGCTCTAACAAGGCAGATGGCGCAAATTTCAATTGGGGTTTAAATTGATTTTATACTTACTGAAAAGTAATATAAATCGTAGGGGTAACGATCGTCATCTCGCATCCGGAAACGGGGTGGCGGAACTGGATTTGGCTGGCGTGGAGACAGAGACGAGAGGCAGCTGGGCCTCCGTAGAGACGGTCGCCAAGAATTGGGTGACCGATGGAGGCGCAGTGAATCCGGAGCTGATTGGTCCGGCCCGTGACCGGTTCAAGAGCGACGAGGGTAGTGCCTTCGTGGACGTCCAATGGCCGCAGCCGGGAGAGGGAGGGACGCCCTTCGGGACGGACTTGCCAGGGTGGTATTTCGCCGCCGACCCGGCCGATGGGCGCGGCGATCTCGCAGGGTTCCGCCACTTGGCCGTCGACCAAGGCGATGTATTCCTTGCTGACTTCGCGATTTTCAAACTGGAGCGCCAGGGAGGTGGCAGAGGCCGGGTCTTTGGCGACAAGCAGGACTCCGGAGGTATCGCGGTCGAGACGGTGGGGAAACGTCGGTCGCCGATTTTCGCCGCGCCAGTGGCCGAGCAGGGCGTTGGCGACGGTACCATGGCGCTCCCGGGAGGTTGGGTGAACCAGCATGCCGGGCTGTTTGTTGAGTGCGATCAGCGACTCGTCTTCATAAAGGATTTCGAGTGGCAGATCCTCGGCGAGGATGGTTCTTTGGGGCTCGGGATCGAGCGAGAACTCGACGAGCTGGCCGGCTTTGAGACGGTAGCTGGCGGGCACAGCCTCACCGTCGACGCGGCAGGCTCCACCAGCCGCCGCTTGCCGCAGGGCGAACCGGGAAAAGGCTGGCAAATGCCGAAAGAGAAACTGCTTCACCGAAGCTTGCGCCGCCGCGGTGACCACAAACTGGTAGGTCAGTCCCTTCTCCATGCTACATTGTAGTTTTTGCAGCGCCGCCAAGCCGATGTCGCTCCAGGTTTTCCTTCAAGCTAAATTTTTCGGAATCAACGCCCTGCTGACGGAAGACGGCCTGGGTGGCGAAGCCTTTCTGAGTCGTTGTCAGTGGTTTGCTGTGCTGGGAGAGGTGGCGCCGCGGGCCCTGTTGGCGGAGTTGGGACTATCGCCTCTCTTGCTCGGCGCCGTGACTGGCGGACGATTCCTGCTGGTACTGCCTGAGGCGTCTGTGGCGGCGGCCGATGCGTTTCTCGAACGTCTGGCAGAGCGGTTGGCGGTGGTGACGAACGGGCGAGTGGGCGTGGCATGGAGCAGCACGGAGAACCTGGGACTGTGGCCGGACATCCGGAAGCGCCTGGACGTAGGATTGCGCCAGCGGCGGGATACTCCCCGGCTGCCGCTGGGTATTTTGGCAGACGGCGGGCCGGACTTCCCCTACGACAAGTTGGTGGAGTCGCTGCGGGGGGCGGCGAACGTGGGTTGGTCCGCGGAAGATCCCACGGGATTTTTGGCCGATGCGGGGACGCACCAGTGGCCGCTGCCGATTGCGGTCAGCCGGTCATTGCCCCAAGCGCGGAAGTGGGGCGTGTTGACCGCGGATCTCGACAACGTGGGGCCGCGATTGCGGGCCGCGACGACGGCAGAAGAGTATTTGCAGCTATCGCTAACATTTAAGAATTTCGTGGCGGGTGAGTTGGCAAGGGTAGCAGCGACGGATGAGTTTGCCACTCGCGTGACAGTGCTCTATAGCGGTGGGGATGACTTCGCGGTAGCGGCGCCTTGGGATGCGCTCCTCGATTTTGCAAAAGAGATGCGCCGGGTGGCTGGCCTGATGCTGCGGCAGTTGGATGAACAGCGCGAGGGGGCGTCGCGGAGCGTTTCGATGGCGATTGTCCATGCCGAGCGGGGCGAGAGCGTGTCCAGTGTGTTTGCGCGCTCGGCCGAGGCGCTCGAAACGGTGAAAGCCTCCGGCAAGAACGCGATTTCGCTTTTTGGACGGACGCTTGATTGGGTGCAGTTGAAAGAGGCCGCCGAGATCAAGGGGCAGATGCGAAAACTGCTCAACCGCTTTCATGCCTCGCCCGAGTTCCTGGATGAGTTGGAGAGTTTTTATGTGGACCCGGCGGCGGGGAGCGAGCTGGCTTCGGCTCGGGCTCGCCGTCGCGGGCGCACCCTCGACAAGCCATGGCAGTTGCATCGCCGGCTGCGGCGGGTGATCGACGTCCGTGAAAGTGAAGCATTCGAAAAACAATGGGATACCCTGCTCGGCCAACTGACGGCTGAAGCGGCCGGGCGGCGCCAATTGCGCCCCACCGGCTACGTGGCGCTCGCCTGGGCGCGTTTAGAAGGGACATCCTCGTAACGGAAACTGCAAGGAGCGAATATGGCCGAAGAGAGACAGCCACGCCGCGACGACCGCCCCAAACGGGATGGCGGCCGCCCACCGAGACGCGACGACCGGGATCGCGACCGCGACCGTCCTCGCCAGGAACTGAACGTCGAAATCGACCTCGCCAAGCTCTGCTCGGACAGCTTGTATCTGGACAATCAGGCTCACGTCCTGGTAACCCGGCTGCACGATATGGACTCGGGAACGCGGAGCCAACTGCGGCGCCTGTATAGCGCCGTACGTCGGGCGTGCCGGGCGCCAGAGGCCGAGCGCCAGCACCAGTTTGTGATGTTCCGCGCCCGCTTGGCCTATACGATTGCCCGCCATTCGCTGCGCAGCCTGGACCCGCTCGAGAAGCTGCTGCTCCAGGTGACCCGCAAGAATGAACTGGCCGCTTACGAGCGGTTCCGCGACCTGTTTGAAGCCATCATTGCCTACAACGAGTAACCAGCCATGAGCGAACCGAAACCAACGCTGCGCCTGCGCGGCAAATTGATTCTCGAAGCGGTGCTGCACTGCGAGACCGGCCTGCACATTGGCGCGGGCAAAGGGTCGCTCGAAATCGGCGGCGCCGATAATCCGGTGGTGAAAGACGCCTTCGGACGGCCGATCGTGCCAGGCTCGTCGCTGCGCGGCAGGCTGCGCAGCCTGCTCGAACACGCCCACGGGCTGACATCGCCGGAAGAGCTAATCTACCTGTCGCGACGGCGCGGGCAAGAGGTCCGGATTCATCAGAGCGACCGTCCGGACGATGTGATCTGTCTGCTGTTTGGCCGGAGTCCGAGCCGCATGGAGCGGGTACGGGGCGATGCCCTGGACGGCCGGTCGGCCACGCCGGCGCGGTTGACGATTTACGACGCCCCGCTGGATCTCGATTCGATTACGGCGCCGATGCGCGAATTTCTAGACGATGAACTGACCGAGGTGAAGAGCGAGAACGCGATTGACCGGATTACGGCGCAGGCGAATCCGCGGACGCTCGAACGGGTACCGGCCGGGGCGCGGTTCCGGGTTCGTTTTGTGCTCGATCAGTTGGCCGACGGCGATGAAGCGTTGGCCGGGCTGCTGTTGCAGGGTCTGCGCTTGCTCGAAGACGATGCTTTGGGCGGGGGCGGATCGCGCGGCAGCGGCCGGGTTCGTTTTTCTGATTGCCGGCTGACTTGGCGCGGCAAGGGTTTTTATCTGGGAGAGAGCGCCGAGGCGGAACTGTTGGCGGGGGGAGACCTGGCGGCGCTGCAGGAGCTGGTGCGCGGCGAAGGTTTCGCGGCGGCGCTGGCGGAATAGCGGCATGGCGCAGGCGATCCTGTTTCGGTTCGAGGCCCGGGGGACGTGGAGCGCGGCGGAGGCGGGTCCGTCGCTCGTCGCGAGCGACACGTTTTACGGTGCCGTGTGCGCGGCGATGGACCGGTTCGGATGGCTCGAAGAATGGTTGACCGTTGGCAGCGCGGTACGGTTGAGTTCGCTATTTCCATGGCAGCAGGGAACGCTGTTTGCGCCGCCGCCGGCTTCGGCGTGGCCCCCGGCGAACGGGCTGCAGCGGCTGCGCCCGAAGTTGGTTCGTTTTCTCCCGTTGCCGGCAATTCGGGATTTGTTAAGTGAGGGCGGATTGTCGGAGTCGCGGTGGGTGCTGGATCCGGGGTCCGGCTGTCTGCTGGCTGCCGATCGGGCTGGCGCGGGCGGACCGTTCCGGCCGGTGCAGGTGGAAAAGGCCGCGGGACGGAAATCGGGTATCCAGTTCGCCGAAGGTTCTGGCGTGTGGGGATTGGCGGTGTGTGACGACGAGCAGTGGCGGGGACGGATGGAAGCAGCGCTGCGGTGGCTGGCCGACTCCGGCGTGGGTGGCAATCGGGCATAGGGTTGGGGCGGCAGTGCCGGGGTGGGGTTCGAGGGTGGAGGCGATGTGGAGGGTCTGCTGCGGCGGGGGGCGGCGGGCGACGGATCGAAGGGCTGGTGGCTGTTGAGTTTGTTTGCTCCGGCGGCGGACGAAGAGGTGTTTTGGGAGCAAGGCGCGTATCGATTGGCGGTACGTTCGGGATGGGTGGAAGGGACGACGGCCAAGAAGCGGGCGCAGCGGGTGGTGGCGGAGGGGTCGGTGGTGTTTGCCGCGTCAGCCCCGGCGGGAAGCTTGCAGGACGTGGCTCCGGAGGGTTGGGCGCATCCGGTTTACCGGAACGGGTACGCGGTGGCGGTGGCGCTGTGAGCTTTCCGATTCGATGGCGGTTGACGGTGCTGACGCCGACGCTGGTGGGCGACGGGAAGCGGCTGGCGCCGATCGATTACATGGTGTGGAAAGACCAGGTGAACGTGTTGGATCAGAGCCTGATCTTTCGGCGGCTGGCGGGGACGCCACGCATGGAAGGGTATTTGGCGGAGTTGGGCCGGGCTCGGCGGTTGGAGTTCAAGAGTTGGGGTGGGTATGCGCAGTCCTACGCCGTACGCAGAATTCCGTTGGAGGATCCGGGGCTGGTAGCGCTGTGGGAACAGGCAAAGGACGAGGAGATCTTTATTCCGACGTTCTGCGCAGGTCCGAGCGGCAAGCTGTTGCCGGCGACGGCGCTGAAGGGCGCATTGAAGACGGCTTTGTTGAGTGCGAAGACGACTCCGGAGCAATTGGGTTCGTTTCGCAATCAGATTGCGGCGAAACTGTTGCGCGGATTGCGGCTGGGGGATGGCACGCCCGAGACGGGCGACAGCTACCGGGTTTACTATTCGCGCGTCGCGGCGCCGGTGAAGCCGGGTGGGTCAGAACTGCGGTGGAAAGCTACGCCGACGTTCGTCGAATGCGCGGCGCCGGGGACCGTTTTTAGCGGCCGGGGGACGGTGAGTGGTGAATGGGCAGAGGATTTTGCGGAGGCTTCGGCGCAGACCGGGATGATGTTGGCCCGGCAGCGGGAGTTCGCGTCGGTACACCGGCTGGGTAAGCTGCAGGCGGCGCTGGCGGGGGTGGAGGCAGGCGGCGGTTGCCTACTGAGTATAGGATGGGGCGGCGGGTTTTTGTCGAAATCGATTGCCACCGGGCCTCGATTGGCGGCGGCGCGAGAGTTGTTGGATTCGATTCCCGGATACCGGCAGGCGTTGGCAACGGCGTTTTCGTTTCCGAAGTCTCAGCGGATTCTGTATGTCGGTGGTGAGCCGGGGACGGTTCCGGGGTGGGTTCGTTTGGAATATGAGAAGCTCAGTTAACTCCTGTACGCTGACCCCTCACGGAAGTGCCAGTACTGGCCGATAAACTGTTTAGCCGGAATGCCAAGCTTGGCATGGTAGAATTATATGGTTCGCAGCTGCACTTATGTATAACGCTTTCTTCGGGATAACTGATAACCCATTCAATCTCTCTCCGGATCCGGCGTTCCTTTATCGTAGTGCCCAGCATGAAGAGGCACTGGCCAATCTGATCTATGGGGTGCAGAGCCGGAAGGGATTCATCGTCCTGACGGGCGAAGTGGGAACGGGCAAGACCACGATGCTCGAATGCCTGCGCGAGTATCTGGAGGCGCAACACATTGAGTTTGCGTTTCTGTTCAACTCGCGAATCAACCCGCAGCAATTCTTCGAGATGATCGCTTACGACTTGGATCTTCGGTGCGAGCGCACCTCGAAGACCGAGGTGTTGTTCGCTCTGAATAACCTCTTGATCCAACAGATGAACGAGTCGCGGACGACGGTGCTGATCGTCGACGAGGCTCACAACCTGGACTGGGAAGTGCTCGAAGAGATCCGGCTGCTGGGGAATCTGGAGAACCGGAAAGGAAAGTTGCTACAGATTATTCTCGCAGGCCAGCCCGAATTTGATCGGAAGTTGGACGCGCCCAATCTGCGCCAGTTGAAGCAGCGGATCGTGCTGCGATACAACTTGAAGCCTTTTTCGATTGAAGAGACAGCCGAGTACATCGACAGCCGCTTAGCGAAGGTTGGGCTGACCGAGCAGACGGTTTTCCCGGACGAACTGATTAAAGAGATCCACATCCGGTCGCGAGGCATTCCCCGCGTGATCAATGGCATCTGCGACAATCTGTTGCTGACCGCTTTCGCGATGGAGTCGAAAGTGTGCACGCAGAAGATGCTGGACGAAGTGGCGGATGATATGCGTCTGGAATGGCCGGGTCGCCGGCTACGGCCGATGCGCAGTATCTACGAGGACCCGTTCGAAGCGCCGACGCTACGCGACCGCGGCGACTAGGACACCACCCCTACAAGGGGTAACAGACTACAGTCAAAACCTTAAGGCAGGACTTCGCTGAAGAAATTCAGATAAGTCCTGCCTTTTGTTTTGGTTTCTGGACTTCTGGCACGGGATCAACCGACCGGATTCTAGGACAAATCCTAAGCATACAAATAGTATCTCGCCGCTAGAATAAGCGAAAGACCTGAGGAGCTTTAAGGCTAAAAGCACGAGAGCCTCTAGGTGAATTTGAGTGCCCAAAGCACCAGGTGAGCGGATACTAATGAAGAAGCTAAACCTTATAATTGGAACTGTAGCATGTAGTGCGTTAGTGCTCTCGATGAGCGCTGGCGTTTCGGAGGTTCGTGGAACGAACGTTTCTCATTTCGTCAAGGGCGGCCCCATCCCCCCTCCGGATGATAATGGTACGTTTGCGCTTAAGGGCGGCCCGATTCCTCCTCCCGACGACAACGGAACGTTCGCCCTCAAGGGTGGCCCGATTCCTCCTCCGGACGACAACGGAACGTTCGCCCTCAAGGGTGGACCGATTCCTCCTCCCGACGATAACGGAACGTTCGCCCTTAAGGGTGGACCGATTCCTCCTCCCGACGATAACGGTACCTTCGTCGGCTAGATTTCTTTTTTTCTCCTTTTTCACCGCAAAACATCTTGGCGAGCCCAGCTTTAGCCGAGGAGTTTTGCGGTGACTTTTTTTTACTATCTCTCAACGGGCCTCACCACCCTTTTCATAGTCGGAGCGTTGCAGGCGATGCTGGGTGGGGCTTGGCACCGATTTCCGGTGCTTTTCGCTTATCTCTGTCTCACCTTCAGCTTGTCGGCACCGATGAGCATCGCGTTTCTAGTGTCGGGCGCCACTTGGACAGGGGTTAGCCGATCCGCGTACTGGATTCTTTCCCTCTCGATGCAATTGTGCGGGGTGGTTCTGCTGCTGGTGCTTACGCGGAAGGCCGGGGAGTTGCGGCCCGACATCCGGCGGACTGTGACGTTGATGTCCCTTGCATTCTTGGTCGCGCTCTTGGGATCCGGCGCGTGGCATTACGAAGTATTTGCGTCCGGTTTGCCAAACCGGTGGATGACGTTCGTCAGCCGGGACGTCGCTTTCGTTTCCGCTGGCATGAATTTGGTGCTATGGACGTTCCTGTTGTCGAACCGCAAGCGGGATCAGACAATCCTTTTGATCAGTGCCGGGCTGGGGTTGCAGTGCACGATTGACGCGATGGGTCATGCGCTCCGGTTCTTCCCGAACGAGGTGAAGGATGTGGGCAATCTGGTGATTTCGGCAGGAAGCATTTTGACGAGCTATGTCTGGTATCGGATCTTTCAACCGGTGGCGATCCGTCCAGATGGGGACATGCGAACGGCGCGTAATCCCTTGGATCAGTGAGCTTACAGGTGTAGACTCAAGTAAAGGGTCTAAACCCCGCATTGATAAGTGTGTTCAGCGTCCGGGTTGTGACGCTGGCTGAAGGAGTCCCCTGAATGGAACGTCGAGATTTTCTGATTAACGCCGGCAGCGCCGGCGCCGCACTCTCCGCCGCAGGTTCCGCTTTAGCGGCGAAGCCGGCCGCAAAAGGTGGCCGGGTAATCGGTGCCAATGACAAGATAAACGTCGGCGTCGTGGGCGTGGGCGGCCGTGGCCGCTACGTCGCCAACGTCTTCGCGAAGCTAGGTGAACAGACTGGCAAATGTCAGATCGCGCAGGTTTGTGACGTTTATCAAAAGCGAGTGACCGAGTCAGCCGCGCGGTTTAAGTGCAAAGGCACGCTGGACTGGCGCGAAGTTGTCAACAATCCGGAAATCGACGCGGTCATTGTGGCGACCCCGGACCATTGGCATGCCAAAGTGGCTTTGGCCGCGATGGACAACGGCAAGGACGTTTACGTCGAAAAGCCGATGTGCCACACGGTGGAAGAAGTCAAGCAGTTAATGGACACTGTGAAGGAGACCAAGCGCGTCCTGCAGGTGGGTTCGCAGACGACTTCCGGCAACCAGTGGCATCAGGCGAAGAAGTATATTGCCGACGGCGCCATCGGCAAGATGTTGCTGAGCCAAGGTTCTTATCATCGCAATTCGATTGAAGGCGAATGGAACTGGCCGATCGACAAGGCAGCCGGTCCGGATGGCAAAGGCGAGGATTATATCGACTGGAAGATGTGGCTGGGCAGCGCGACCAAGCGGCCCTACGACGCAGACCGCTTCTTCCGCTTCCGCAAATATTGGGACTATTCGGGCGGCATTGCGACCGACCTGTTTTTCCATGTGGTCGCGCCGATGAACATTTGCTGGACGAAGCCGCAATATCCGGCCCGGGTGATGGCCGGCGGCGGTATTTACGAGTTCAAAGATCGCGAAGTGCCGGATACGTTCAACCTGCTCGCCGACTACGAAGAGGGCCATTCGTTGGTGCTGAGTTCGTCGATGGCGAACTCGCAGCACATTCCGGGGCTGATCCGCGGCCATGAGGGCACGATCATCATGGTGGAGCACGGCCGATTCGAGGGCTTCTCTCCGTTTCTCACGTTGAAGCCGGAAGTGGCGGGCCGCGGCGAGAACCGGAAGCCCATTGGCGGCGAGAAATACAAGTTCGGCGTGGAAGATGTGAAGATCCCGGTGAAGGATCTGAACACGATGGACACCCACGTCGGCAACTTCCTGGACTGCATGGTGAGCCGGGACAAGCCTACGCTGGACGTCGAGACGGCGGCGCACGCACAGGTGCTGATAACGATGGCCGTGCAGAGCTACCGGCAGGGCAAGGTGCTCTACTTCGACGAGCAGAAGTTCAAGATCGTCGAGAAAAACCCGAAGGCATAACCGGCCTTCCCTCCGAAGAAAAAAGGCGCTGGCTTCGGCTAGCGCCTTTTTTTATTGGGCTCGTTACTTCTTGGTGGCTAGACGGATGTGAAGATCGCGGAGGCTCTTTTCGGGAACCTCGCTCGGGGCCTCGCACATCAGGTCCGTTCCCTTGGCGGTCTTGGGGAACGGGATGACATCGCGGAGGGACTTCTCGCCGGCGAGGATCATCACCAGGCGGTCGAGACCCAGCGCGATGCCGCCGTGGGGCGGAGCTCCGTGCTCAAGCGCTTCAAGCAGAAAGCCGAACTTAGTCTGGGCTTCTTCCATCGACATACCGAGCGAGCTGAACACCGCCGATTGCACGTCTCGCCGATGAATCCGGATGGAGCCGGAGCCGAGTTCGGTGCCGTTCAGAACAATGTCGTACGACTTGGCGCGGCAACGGGCCGGATCCGCCGTTAACTTGTCGATGTCCTCGTCGTGCACCGAGGTAAACGGATGGTGAGCGGCGACCCAGCGCTTGTCTTCTTCGTCCCATTCAAACATCGGGAAGTCGAGCACCCAGAGGAAGCGGAAGTCGGTAGGATCAAGGAGTTTGTGGCGGTCGTTGAACTTCTGTCCGCAGTAGAGGCGAAGTTGGCCCGCGCCCTGGAGCACTGTGTACTCCGGAATGGGCCCCTTCCCTTCCCCCACCCAGCCGGCCAGGATGAGAAGGTCATTTTCGCCAACGCCAGCGCGCTCGCGCACCTTTTCCATGATCTCGGGAAAATCGCGTTCCAGGCGCTTCACGTCGTCGAAGACGCGCAGACCGCGCTCGACGCCGAACGCCTTGATCTCGTCGCGTTCGCGGCGGGCGATGGGCCCCACGTTGGGGATGACGATGGCCGCGATGGGCAGACCCGGAGTGGCGAAGTTCTCGTCCACCGGGAAGAGGTCTTCAACGCAGTGGAACGGAGGCAGGCGAAGGTCCGGCTTGTCGATCCCGTAACTGCGCATAGCCTGGGCGTAGGTGAGACGCGGGAACGGAGCCTTGACGCCGGTGAAGCCGGCAACGGCGCACACCTTTTCAAGAAGCGGTTCGATGGTCGAGAAGATGGTCTCCTGCTGCGGGAAGCTCATCTCGAGATCGATCTGCGTGAACTCGGGCTGGCGATCGGCGCGGAGATCTTCGTCGCGGAAGCAACGGACGATCTGGAAGTACTTTTCAAAGCCGCTGATCATGAGCAACTGCTTGAAGATCTGCGGGGACTGCGGGAGGGCGTAGAATTCACCGGGGCTGATCCGGGACGGGACCAGGAAGTCGCGGGCGCCTTCGGGGGTCGACTTGGTCAGGTACGGCGTTTCAATTTCGAGGAAGCCTTGGCGGTAGAGCTCTTCGCGGATGGCGAAGCTGAGCTTCGAGCGCAGCATGATGTTGCGCTGCATGCGGGGGCGGCGGAGATCGACGTAGCGATATTTGAGCCGGGCGTCCTCGCTGACGTCAACGTTCTCTTCCATGGGGAAGGGCGGCGTTTTGCTCTCGTTGAGGATCCAGATCTGGTCGGCGACGATTTCTACTTCGCCCGTTGGAATCTCTGGGTTGATCGTGTCCTGGTCGCGTAGGACCACCTTGCCTTCAACGGCAATGACATACTCGCTGCGCAGCAATCCGGCCTTGGCGTGGACGGCGGCGAATTTTTCATCGGCTTCGAAAACAATCTGGGTGACGCCATCGCGGTCACGCAGATGGATGAAGATGATTCCGCCGAGGTCGCGGCGACGATGCACCCACCCCATGAGGAGCGAGCGGGAGCCAGCGTCGGAGGCGCGTAACTGACCGCAAGAATGGGTGCGGCGCAGCTCTCCCAGGAAATCCAAAGGTACTTGTTCAGGCATGGAAAGTTGAGGAAACGAAGCGAAGTGCCCCGAAAAAAGGCAATCTTCATAGTTTCGCAGATTGGTTCCGGCGGTGCACGTCTCCGGGAATCAGAAAAGCGGCTCGATGCGGATTTCTGAGCGGACCGAGTTGGCCAGGAAACAGGCGTGGTGGGCGCGCTCGTGGAACGCGGCGATTTTTTCGTGGCTGGGGAGTTTCCCGCCGGAGAAGTGGCAGTGCGGCCGGAGGGTGACGACGGTGATCGCCTCCTGTCCGGCGGTGTTGCGGCCAAGCACACCGCTAGCGGCGTCACGATACCGGTCGACGACGTAGCCGGCCTTGGCGGCGAAAGAGAGAAACCAGAGCATGTGGCAACTGGCTAAAGAGGTAACGAAGAGCTCTTCAGGGTCGGCAGCGACAGGATCGGAATAGGGCACCGGGACGACGTGTGGCGACGCGGAGCGCGCGACCGAAGCCGCCGCCGTCGAAAGACACGGCGTGGCGGCGGAAGTAGCGGCTGTCGATGAAGCGTTCGCCGTCGACGCGCCGCCACTCCACTACCGCGATGTGTTCGCTCATCCCAGGAGGTGGGAGGCGAGATCGAAAGCGGCGACGGCTTGCTGTTCGCCACTCGCCAGGTTTTTAAGCCCGAAACGGCCCGCGGCGATCTCGTCGTCGCCGATCAGCAGGGCGAACCGCGCGCCGGACTTGCTCGCGAGCTCCAGGAGCTTTTTGAACTTGCCGGCGGGGGAGACTTCGACGCTGAAGCCGGCGGTGCGGAGTTGCTTCGCTTGGCGGGCCCCGAGTTGGAAGGCATCCTCCGTCATCGGCGCGATGAAGAGATCGAGGGGCTTGGGATCGAAACCGACCGGCTTGGCGTCTTCGACGGCCATCAACAGGCGATCCTGCCCAATGGAGAAGCCGATGCCGGGGGCGGGCACTTTCGAGCCAAGGGACTCGGCGAGGCCGTTGTAGCGGCCGCCGCCGCAGATGGCGTTTTGGGCGCCGAGAGCGCCGTGGAGGAATTCGAACGTCGTGTGCGTGTAGTAGTCGAGGCCGCGGACCAGGCGCGGGTTGACCTCGTAGGCGATACCGCGGTCCGTGAGATAGCGGCAGACGGCGGAGAAGTGATCGCGGCAGCCGTCGTTCAGGAAGTCGTGGATGCTAGGGAGCTTCTCGACGATGGGCTGGTCCTGCGGGTCCTTCGAATCGAGCACACGGAGGGGGTTGGTGACGGCGCGTCGCTGGGAGTCCGCCGAGAGTTCGTCAATATGGGCGGAGAGTTCCTCCTTCAACTTGCCGACGTAACGGGCGCGGGACTCGGGGTCTCCGACGGAGTTGATCAAGAGCCGGGAATCATGGATGCCACAGGCGCCGAGGAGGGTTGAGACGAGTTCGATTATTTCGGCGTCGAGCACGGGTGATTCGAGGCCAATGGCCTCCGCGCCGATCTGGAAGAATTGGCGGTAACGGCCTTTCTGTGGCCGTTCTCGGCGGAACATGGGTCCGAGGTAGTAGAGCCGCTTGGTGCCGGGGATCTGGTCGAGGCGGTGCTCGATGTAGGCGCGGATGACTGAGGCCGTATTCTCCGGACGGAGGGTGAGCTTGGTTCCGTCACGATCGTCGAAGGTGTACATCTCCTTTGAAACGATGTCGGTCTCTTCACCGACGCCGCGGGAAAAGAGAGCGGTCTCTTCGAAAATGGGCGTGCGGATCTCGTGGTAGTTGAACGTGCGGAAGACTTCGCGGGCGGTGGCTTCGACGCGATTCCAGACGCCGGATTGGGGCGGCAGGATGTCCCGCGTGCCCTTAACTGCTTTGATCATTCTTGTAAGTTTGTCCTAGGTTGACGTAGTGGTCCGCGTTCAGGCGGAAGCGCTCCTGCTCTTCGGCGGAGACTTCGCGGCGGATCTTCGCGGGGACGCCCATGACGAGCGAGCCGGGGGGAATCTGCATGCCCTCCGGAACAAGCGAGCCGGCGGCGACGACGGAACCCTGGCCAACGCGAGCGCCATTAAGCACGATAGCTCCGATGCCGATCAACGAATCGTCTTCAACGACGCAGCCGTGGAGGACGACGGAATGGCCGACGGTGACGCGGCGGCCAACATGGCACTCGAAGAGTTTGTGCTCGACGTGGACGACGGCGTTGTCCTGGATGTTCGAGTCGTCGCCGATGAAGATGTTGTTGACGTCGCCGCGGAGGGTGGCATGGGGCCAGACGCTGACGTTCACACCGATGGTGACGTTGCCGATGACAACGGCGGCCGGGTCGACATATGCGGAAGGAGCGATGGTGGGATGGATGCCTTGAAAGGGGCGAATCATGGGAGTGTCTTCGATATTATCGCGCAGGGCTCCTCTACAATATTTATATGCTGCGGATTCTTTGTCTTTGGGCCGCTCTCGCCGTTAGCCTCACGGCGGCCAAGCCGTTTGATGTGCCCGGGTTGTTGCGGATGAAACGCTTGTCGGACCCGCAACTGTCGCCAGACGGCACAACGGTGCTGTTTGTCGTGCAGACGGTGGACGTCGAGGGCAACAAAAAGACGAGTCAGATCTTCTCGGTTCCACTGACAGGGGGAACGCCGTTTGCGCTAACGAGCGAGGGCAGCA
>JBBQRA010000003.1:0-64763 GCA_038215275.1 Bryobacterales bacterium
AGGAAGATCCGTCTGAAAACGAACAACTATCGGGTCCAACTCAACGTCGGCACATCGGCCACCCACTGGAATCCAAGCACATCGTCCCGGGGACCATACCGCTGGGTGCTTGGCATCCACAAATAACCTACCTTCAATAGCTGTCCTTGACGGGGCCGGTACCCGGCGGCAAACTCGTAAGCCATCCGCGTCGGCAGAAAATGGGAATGCCCGGGGGTCGATTCATCCGTCACTACGCTGTGCTGCTGATAGCCGACCCGCGTCGCCACGAACCAGCGCGGATGCAGCGTCCACTTCCCTTCCCCATAGCCGTACTGTACTGAAGGACCGGATTGGAAATTGGGATAGCTATAGCGCAGCCTTTGCCACTCCCCGCTCAGCGCCAGCCGGGATCGCGCCCACTGCGCGTCCAACCCGATGCCGCTCGCATTGAATTGGCGCCAATGGAGGCCTCGGTCGAGTTGCGACTGCGTGCTCGATTCGAGCCACGGCCCGCGAAAACCGGAGACGCCTGCGCGCAACCCAGGCACCACCGTTACGCCCATCCCGCCAGCCCACTGCGCCGCCTGACTGGAAGCGGTGATCTTCTGGGGATTCGAAGGCGATCCGTTCGCAAGCTGCAGCCGTCCGTCAAGCCGGCGCCAAGTTACGTCCACTTCTGCGCCAAAGACGCCATAAGGCGTCACCGGCAATACGCCGTACGTGTAGGTTTCAAGGTGGTTGCAGTGGTAGGCCGAAACGTTCGGATGAACCCGCTGCTGATGTTCGAGGTCGAAGGTGGAACACGGAATCAGATCCGGCCTGAGCAAGAGGTAAGAACCGTAGGCCATCGGCGCGTCGATCAAGGCGTTATCCCGGTCGTTGTACCGGGTCGCAAACTGGCCGAACGCCGTTGTCAGCTTGCCTACCTTCACTGTGACGCTGCCGGCTTCGCCACCGGTCGTGTAGGCGCCAAACCCTTGCAACATCCTCACCCGGGCTCCCTTGCCCCGTACGTGATACACCTCATAGTAGAAGAAGGGCGACGTGTTTCCCTGGAAAGTGCCGTGAAAATACCAGTGCCGCCCCAGTTTCAACGTCGGCGCGATCAACACGCGGGCACCGGCCGCGGCCACGCCGCGATTGGAGCGGATCGGGTCGTCAATCGTCGCGAGCCACGCCGGAATCGTATTCTTGAAGCGGTCCGTCACCGTCGTCCCAAACGTGAACGTCACGGGAACTTCGAAACCGATCTGTGCTTCCTGCGCCTCAGCCAGCCAGGGGCTGAGCAGCATCAGCCAAAGGCAGAGCTTTCCCCTGATCCCGAATTGCTTCATGTAACTTCTCCAAACTCGCAGCCGTACTGTCGATCGGGCTGGCAAAGAACGCGGCTACCACTGCCGGGTCAAACTGAGTGCCGCTGCACTCCCGGATAATGCGACGGACTTTCTCCTCTGGCATTCGGTTGCGGTACGGGCGGTTACTGGTCATGGCGTCATAGGCATCGGCTACGTGAATGATCCGGGCATCCATCGGAATTTCGTCTCCCCGCAATCCCTTCGGGTATCCGGTGCCATCGTGGTTCTCGTGATGGAGACCGACCGCCCCCAGATACTCACCAAACGCGCCGATTCGCTCGAGAATCCGGACGCCGATCTCCGGATGTTTCTTGATCGTGGCAAATTCGTCTTCGGTCAACCGGCCGTCTTTTAAGAGCACGGCGTCGGGAATACCGATTTTGCCGATGTCGTGCAGCAACGCTCCAATCCGTAACCGCTCCAAGTCCGGCGCGGCGAGCCCGATCTTCTCGCCAATCCACACTGAGTATTGGCTCACCCGGCGGCTATGCCCGGCCGTGTATTCATCGCGGGCTTCGAGACTTTCAATGAGCGCCTCAAGAATATCGAGATAGGCTTCCTCCAGGCTCCGCCGTGCATCGGAGGCCGCGATCGCCGCCCGGTGGAGACTATCCGACAGCACGTCGATTTCGAGAACGCCGGCGGGCTTGGTAACAGGAATCTCCAAAATGCCTTTCTGAATGCTCTCCTGACAGGCTGCTGTAAGTATCTGCAGCGGCCGCGTCACAGCCCGAGACATGAACCAGACGAGCGTTAGGACCAACCCAAGACTGATCGCCCCCGCCGGCGCGAGCACCATGCGAAGCGTGCGGACGAACGGGGCCACCGCCGCATCCACGGACGCGAGCATGACAACTCGCCGCCCGTCGCCGATATCTGTATCCGCCATTGGCACCGCTAACCAGCGTTCCGTCCCCAAGAGCAACTCGCCAGTCTTCGTCCAATCGCGCGCCAGACCCACAAATCGTTCGGCAGGCAAGGTGGAAAGTTCCACGCGGCCGTCTTTTATCAGCACCGCCTCGGCCCCACCGCTCATCGCCGCCAGGTCCAACTCGCGGCCCACCACGACCCGGCCGAGGTTCTCCCGTTCTAGATTGACGGGAATTTCCTGGCGCATATAGATGCCCCCCGGCTGCCGTTGCCACTCGGCTACGGTCCTCTCCCGCGAATTCACCATAGCCAGAAAATCAGCATCGATCGACTCCCGCACTGCCTCGAGCCGCTCGTCCAAAGTTCGTTGCAGTTCAGCCTTCGCCGCCGGATTGCGCAGAGCCCCGGCATCCTCAAGATCCCGTTGCAGCGTCAGAACCGCTTTCAGCCCGGCGTTTTCGCTCAATACTTGCATCGCCCGTTGCAACTCCCGGCCTTGTCGCTCTTGCTCCCGCTGCCTCCGCAACTCCCGCTTCTGCAGATCCGTCCGGACCTCGGCCGCCGTGCTTTGCCGCAAGGCCCGTTCCATCCAGAACAGGCTCGCCGCAAACACGACCGCTAGCGGCAGCAGGACAAACAGCACAACCCGGCGTGTGAGGGAGGAATCACGCATCGGCAAGGATCAGGTACCTTCGGACTTAATCGTCGCCAATGGCAAATTGAAGTTGACGCTGACGATACCCTCCGCCGGAACCTCTACCTCTTGCTGCAGAAAACCGGCGCTCCGATGCCATAGCCGCAACAGATGCTTCCCAGGCGGCACATCTGGAATGCGAAATGCTCCATCGGACGACGGTTGCACAAATAGCTGATTCGGCACGACGAGAATCGCCGCGCTCATGTTCGTGTGCAGGTGGCAAAACACCTGTACCGGCCCCGGCTTCTCGAACCGTACCGTTCGGGTCTGCCCCTTTGGGTAGTACCCCAAGTCAAACGCTTTCGCCTTCGAAAGCGAGAAGACATTGTGAAAGATCGGATCTCCATTCGGGAACGAGACGCTGCTGCCCGCCGGAATCACAAGCACTTCCCGCTCAAAGCGCCGGTTCCGCTGCCCGATCTGGGCAACTGTCGAAGGTGGATCCCCTGCAATCGGAGCATCGACGTAGACTACAGTCCGGCCCCATTCATCGAGGTCCTGAGGGGCAGAGGCCGCCGCCGGGGCCCCACCTCGCGGTGCGTACACATCCACGACCACCCGTTTTTTCGTCAGATTCCGGGTGATCGTCACCTTTCCGGCAATCTCGCCCGCCCAGATCGGGAGGGCGCACATTAGCAGGACGATCGCCGTCAGTACCGACTTCATACGAGGAGTATCGGCGTTAGTGGCAAAAACTTTAAGTACCGCTCCGCGACCGTCGCAGATAGTAGCCTGTAACCATGGCTCAGATTCTGGACGGCAAACGCGTCCGCGACGAAATCCTCACTGAACTCCAGCCCCGCATTGCGGCGCTCCCTCGCCGGCCCGGCCTTGCGGTGGTCCTCGTCGGCGCCGACCCCGCCAGCGAGGTCTACGTCTCCAGTAAGGTGAAGACCTGCGCCAGCCTCGGATTTACCAGCGAGAAGATCACGCGGCCGGACACGATTAAGACCGCGGAGCTGCTCGCCATTGTCGACGAACTCAACGCGAACGGCGCCATCGACGGCATTCTGGTGCAGATGCCGCTGCCCAAGCACATTGACTCCCAACTGGTGCTCGAGCGTATCGACCCGGAAAAGGATGTTGATGGCTTCCATCCCGTCAACGTCGGCCGCCTTTCGATCGGTCTGCCCGGCCCCCGGCCCTGCACCCCGAACGGAGTCATGCAGCTCCTACGCCGGGCCGGCATCGAAGTGGCCGGCAAGCGGGCGGTGGTGGTCGGGCGCAGCGATATCGTCGGCAAACCGATGGCGATGCTCCTGCTGCACGCGCACGCCACGGTTACCATCTGCCACTCGCGCACGGCGGACCTGGCAGCCGAGTGCCAGAGGGCGGACATCCTTGTGGGCGCCATTGGCCGATCCGCGTTCCTCACCGCGGAACACATCCGCCCCGGCGCAGTGGTCATCGACGTCGGGATCAACCGGCTATCCGAACGCAAGTCCGTAGAGGCTATTTGGCGAAACGAACCCAATGCGCTGGCCGAGTTCGACAAGAAGGGAAGGATCCTGGTCGGTGACACCCATCCTCTCGACGCCGCTGCCCTTGCGAGCGCCTGGACGCCCGTCCCCGGCGGGGTGGGCCCGCTGACCATCGCTATGCTGATGAGCAACACCGTCGAAGCCGCTGAGCGCCGTCAGCGATGCTGACCGTCGCTCTCACCGGCGGCCTCGCCACTGGCAAGTCCACTGTCGGGCGCATGTTCGTCGAACTCGGCTGCGAACTCGTCGAAGCCGACCGGCTAGGCCACGAAGTCCTAGCCGGGCCGGGACGGGATGCTACGGTGGCTTTGTTCGGCGAGGGCATTTGCCAGCCGGACGGCTCCATCAACCGCCGCGCGCTTGGCGCCGTCGTTTTTCAAGACCCGGCCAAGCTGGCCCAATTGAACGCTATCGTGCATCCGCTGGTGGAATCGTTGCGCGAAGAGCGATTCCTGGTGATCTTCGAAGCGGACCCCCACGCCATCGTACTGTATGAGGCGGCCATCCATATTGAAACGGGCATTTACAAGCAGTTTGCCCGAGTGGTGCTCGTGACCTGCGACGAAGAGACGCAGATCAGCCGAGCAATGTCTCGTAGCCAGTGGACCCGCGAGGAGGCGATTGCCCGCATCCGGCGCCAAATGCCACTTGCCGCGAAACGAAAATTTGCGGACTACGTCATAGATAGTTCTGTCTCCCTGGACGACACCCGGCGCCAAGCAGTGGAAACTTATAATGAGCTTAGGGCTCTCCAGGAGTAACCCTCAACATATGACACGGTTCCGCTACATTTTTCTGGCGTTGGCCTTCGTCGGCGCGTTCTTCTACCTCACCACCATCGCAAAGTCCCGGTTCTTCCCTCCCGTGGGATCGCCGTCGGCGGCGGCAGATGGGCCGGCCTGGCAGGAAGCAAAGGCGGTGCAGGGCGCTGGCCTTGGCATCGACGAGCAGAACAACATCGACGTGTACAAACGCTCCCGCGCGGCGACCGTTAATATTTCAAGCACCGTCTACCGGCGTGCGAACTTTTTCGAAGTGGTCCCGGCTAGAGAGACCGGCTCCGGTTTCATTTTCGATGCGAGCGGCTTGATCCTCACCAACAACCACGTGCTGGCCGGCAACTCCAAAGTTGTCGTCACGCTTCCCGACCAATCCAAATACGACGCCGAGGTTCTGTACAAGGACCCGAATAATGATCTTGGGCTGATCAAGATCGTTCCCCGGAAGAAACTGCCAGTGCTTACGCTCGGCGATTCGGACGTCATTCAGGTCGGCCAGAAGGTACTGGCCATCGGCAATCCGTTTGGCCTGAACGGCACGTTGACCACGGGCATCATCTCCGCGGTCGGCCGAAACATCCGCGCCGACGACAACCGGGAACTCGAAGGGATGATGCAGACGGACGCGGCTATCAATCCCGGCAACTCCGGCGGGCCGCTCCTCGATTCGCAGGGCAACGTAATCGGCATTAATACGGCGATCTATGGGCCTGGGGGCAACATCGGGATCGGTTTTGCGATGCCGATCAACAAGGCGAAGGTGATGATCAGCGACCATCGCGCTGGGCGGAGCTATAAGCGGCCGCGACTGGGCGTTGAAGTGATCTATGTGACCGGCGAATGGGCCGAGGCACTCGATCTGCCTGCGGAAGGCGGCCTGTTGCTGCAGGGAGTGCAGCGGGGCAGCGCGGCCGATCGTGCGGGTCTGCGGGGTCCGCGGCAGATCGTAATCGTGGGTAATGCCGAGGTGGGCATTGGCGGCGATCTCATCATGGCCATCGATAACATGCCCTCTGACAGGCCTGATGCGATCACCCGGGCGTTGGCCAAGAGGCGCGCTGGCGATACCATCGAACTCACGATTGCGCGGCAAAAGAAGATTTCCAAGTTGAAAGTGCAACTCGGCGAAGCGCCGGACGACCTCTAATCAGCGAGAGAAACGTACCAGGAGCGCGGCGCCTTTTTCCGGCGCCGCGCCTATTTCATTCATCATTACGGGGCGGATTTCGTCTCCGGCCAGCCAGGCCGCTTCGGTCGCCCCTGTCAGGGCTTCGGGGCCTGGGTTTCCGGCTTGAAAGATCTTCACGGAGACTTTCTTGCGTTCGAGCGTCAGGTCGTCCACCTGACGGGCGACCGCCCAGAGGCCGTCGGCGCGGCGGATTCGCAGTTGGAGCTTGATGCCGCGTTGGGGTTGGTCGGGGACCCATTGGGTGTTCCATTCGGAGGCGATCCGATGCCAGCCGGAACCGAGGCGTTCAAAGTGGGCCCAAAGTTCGCCTTCGGCGTCGGTTTTGAAGCGGATGACCGGGTCGTCCTTGATGGTCCCGCCGCTGCGGGGGGAGACTATTTGTCCTCTGGGGCCTTCGACGGACGCACCGAAGTAGACTCGCACTGGCCCCTCCACTTTCTTGCCGCGGAGCAGGGCCAGGGAGACTTCGCCCGCTGCGTTTTCCGCTCGGATGGCGCCGGCTAGTTGTTCGGGGGGCATGGTCTTTGCGTCCGGGACTTCGCGGTAAACGTCGCCGGGGCCGAGGGCCCAGAGCAGGAGGAGCCACTTCATTTTGACAACGCAATCAACTGCCCGGTGTGGCGTTGGGTGTGTTCGGCAATATGGCCGAGCAGGAGGCCAAGCGGCACTTCCACGCGCTGGCGGCCCACATAGCGGGGTTCGCGATAGTCGAGATCTTCGAGCATGCGGAGTTGGGTTTGAACGCGTTCAAATACTGAGGCGGCGGCGGCGAGGAGCTCTTCGCGGTCTCCGGCGCCGTTGGGTTCGTTTCGCAAAAAGGCGAGTTGGTCTTCGGTGAGTTGTCCGCCGAGGACGTAGGTCCAAAGCCGGTCGACCGAACCGGCAATGTGCCGGAGATGGAAAGAGACGCTGGCGCCAGGTTCGACCGGAGTCCATTGGCGGAGGTCGCCAAGGGCGTGCTCCAGCGAACAGGCCAGGAGCCGGCGGATCGGATCCAGATCGGCGTGTCTGCCCGCCAGCCAAGGTTCCATACAACCAGAATAAGCTACGGCACGAATTCGACCGAAACCACTTCGCGGGTGGCCTGGATGTAGCCGACGCGGACCTTGCGATTTGTTATGCCGCAGGCCAGTTCGCGGGATCCACCGGAGATCCGGATTTCGCGGGGGCGGAGGACGCGGAGTTCGCCAACGCCCTTGATGCGCATGACGGCGGGGTCGCTGCAGACGAGTTCTTCGAGGACCCCATCGCTGATGGCATCGCCTTGGAGGCCCTGCCAGGCGTCGGGGATGACGACGGCGGGCTGGCGGGCGGCGAGCGGAGCGGCTTTTGACGAAACGAGCCCATTGAGGGCGGCGGCCATCTCTCGTTCCGCGCCGGTGGCCGCGGCCAGGCGGCACTTCTGGGCGGCGCGGGCCGCTTCGTCACGGCGGCCGGCGCGGTGCAGGGCCATGGCCATGGCGTGCCAGAAGTTGGCTTGGCGAGGGAGGATGGCCGTGGCCTTCTGGTACGCTTCGATCGCTTCTTCGAACTGCTCCCGCTTGGCGGCTTCGAGGCCGAGCAGGAACCATACTTCGGCGTGGTTTGGGTTCCGCTCGACCGCTTGGCGGAGGAGAAGCTCAAAGGGCTGTTTGGCGTCACGCCGGAGCATGGCGGTTTCGAAGTAGGGTGTGGACTCGGACGAGCCTTCGACGATCGCCTGTTCGAAATAGGCTAGCGCGGCGGCGTTCTCTCCGCGGGCGAGGGCTAGGAGCCCCAAGGGGGTGGCGCTCTTCTGGCGCTCGTACAGACGGGTCGCCAGAGCGGTCTTGCCGCAGGCGAGCGCCAGTTCGGCGACGGTCTCTTCGTTTACGGTATCGACCTTTACGCGGGGGGCGTCGAGGGGGTCGCCGTCGACGGAGGCGACGGTGAGCGGACCGCGCAGAATCCTTTGCCGGGCATCGTCAACGATCTGGGAGGCGCTGCGTTTGAAAGCCCGCAGGCAAGCCTCTTCGACAGGGACGCCTTCGTCGAGCAGTTCGGCGAGCTGCTCGATGTGTTCGCGGTAACCGGGTTGGGTGTAGAGCATGTGAACGACGGCCCAGCTTTGGGCGTAGAAGAGGCCGGCGCGGTTGGCTTCGTCGTAGACTGGAGAGTCCTTGGCGACGCCGAAAAGTTGGCGGGCAGTGAGCCATTCGACCCGGCGGAGGACGCGGACATGGTCATCGACCGGGCGGCCGATGAACCAGCGATCTTTTTCGGGGGCGACGGTGGAATAGAACTCGGCGACTCCTTCTTCAAGCCAGAGGGGACGGCGGGCGGTGGAGTGTTCGAGAGAGGCGTGGACGAACTCGTGAGAGAGGGCGCGAAGGTCGTCGGGACCGGCGAGGACGGCCAGAAAATCGCGCTCCGGTCCGGATTGGAAGAACCCCCGGGCGGTGGGGACGGGACGAAGGGCGCGAAACCAGCGATCGTCCCGAAACAAATACGCCCGAATTTGTGACTGGCGGCGGCCGAGGAGGCGCTCCATCTGTTGCATTCGGGCGAGGGCGCGGCGGGCGGCGGGTTCACCGGCGTCAGAGATAACCTCAAGCGTTTCAGTACGCAAACGGACGAACGAAAATTTTACACCTTCGGGGGGCTGGGCGGCATCGACCACCTGTGTCCAAGTCGCCACGAGCAAAATAACTCTTAAGGAAGTTTGCAGCATAAGGCTAATAAAGTTTTTCGATTGGACCAGTCTGATCGTGACCCTTACGCTGAGAACGTGGCAAGCATAAGCATGGAGATCCCTACTCCTCAAGTATCACTCCTGCATCGGGTGAGCAATATCGTTTCGAGCGAGCTCTCGCTGGATGAGATGTTGGGAGAAATCGTCGGACTCACCGTCCAAGTAACTGACTGCGACGCCTGCTTGGTTTACCTTTTTGAAAAGGAAGC
The DNA here is from genome assembly GCA_038215275.1 of Bryobacterales bacterium. Lineage (GTDB taxonomy): Bacteria > Acidobacteriota > Terriglobia > Bryobacterales > Bryobacteraceae. Next base: position 9,273 of record JBBQRA010000003.1, read on the forward strand.
CGGAGAAATTGTTCTGTGTGCGTCGCAAGTACCGCACGCGCACGAACTGGGCAACCTTCGCCTGAAGATGGGTGAAGGCATTACCGGATGGGTGGCCGAACACAAGTCGGTGGTCGCCCTATCGTCGAACGCCGCGCAGGATAAGCGGTTCAAACGATTCCGGGCCTTGGTTGAAGACACATATGATGCCTTCCTTTCCGTCCCGCTGGTTTCGAGCGGCGACCTGATTGGGGTCATCAATGTCCATCACCGCGAACGTCACGAGCATTCGCCCGAAGAAGTCTCGCTTCTGAGCTTTATCGGGGAGCAGATGGGCGGAGCGATCTTCAAGAACAAGCTGGCTGAAGAGAACGTCCGGTTGAAAGAAGAGACCGTCGAAGTGAAGCGGAAGCTGGAGGAGCGCAAGTTGGTTGAGCGCGCCAAGGGTATTCTGCAGCGGCGTCACGGATTAACCGAAGAAGACTCGTACTTGCAGCTTCGCAATGAGAGCCGGCGGTTGCGGCGTCCGATGAAAGACTTGGCGGAAGCCATTATCTTTACCGAGGAACTAAGCAAGCGGGCTTCTGGCGAGACGAGCGACTAAACTAGAAGTTTGGCTCCGTTCAAACCGCTCATTCGCAATCCCCATCTGGCGACTATTGCGTCCAATTTCTGGCCGCGATACAAGGAATTAGAACGATACCCCGTGCGAGCGGTCCGCTATGAGACCGAGGCCGGGGTATCTGTTTTGGTGCACGAGCAGCGCCCGGAAGGGGCATGCCGTGGGGAGGTTGTTCTCGTACACGGACTCGAAGGCTCGTCCGAGGGCGGGTACCTGCTGAGTATGGCGTACACAGCCCTGCAGGCGGGGTTTGCCGTTCATCGGGTGAACATTCGGGGGTGTGGGGGGACGGAAAGCTGGTGCCAAACCCTGTACCACGCCGGGCTGACGAGTGACCTGCACAGCATTCTGGACGAAATCTTTCCTCGTGCCGAGGGGCCGATTTTGCTGGTGGGCTATTCGCTGGGCGGAAACGTCGTGCTGAAATTGACCGGAGAGGGTGGCCCGCAGCGGGCGACGGTGGCCGTCTCGACTCCGCTTGATCTGCATGCCTGCGTGCGGGCGCTGGGCCGGCCGCAATGTTTTGTCTATCAGAACCGTTTCATCAACCGGATGCGGGACCGGCTGAAGGAGCGAGCGCGCCTGCATCCGGAGGTGTTCGCGCCACTGGCGGAGAGGGCCGAGCGGTCCAATATTCGGACTGTGTTCGATTTCGACGACCGGCTTACGGCGCCGTTCTTTGGCTTCGGCGATGCGCCGAACTATTACGCGACGCAGTCGGCGCAGAACTATCTGGATAAGATCGCGACACCGACGCTATTGATTACGGCGCAGGACGATCCGCTGGTGCCTTTCGACATTTACGGACATCCGGCGATTGCGGCGAACCGGCTCATTGAACTGGTCGCGCCGGCGCACGGAGGCCATGTGGCGTTTTTGGCCAAAGGGAAGCAGCGTTTCTGGCTGGACACGGCGGCCCTGGGGTGGCTTGAAACTTACGGGAACAAATAAACTGTTGGGTTCGTCCTTTGTAACGACCTGATGGCCAAGACTAACAATGCCTCGTTCGCCGAAGCCGCCCGCGTGGCGTTCGGCTCTTTGCGCGCGAGCAAACTGCGCAGTTTTCTTACGCTGCTCGGGATCATCCTGGCGACCACCACACTAATCGCCGTCATGAGCGTGATTCGCGGGATGGACGACTACATCGCCACGCAAGTGGCCGATATGGGCGTCGATGGGTTCCGGGTGCGGCGGATGGTGATGATCGGGCAGTGGGACCCGAAGAAGTTTCTCGAAATGCAACGGCGGAATCCACAGCTGTCCCGGGAAGAGTTCGCCTTCTTGAAGCGCGAATCGAAACTGCTGCGGGAAGTGGGCATGGAAACGAACCGACAGGCGACGCTGAACTTTCTTACCGAGCGGATGGAAGAGGTGGAGCTGCGCGGGGTGACGGCAAATGTCGGGGTGATTACGAACACGCAGATTGCCCAGGGACGGTTTTTGACGGAGTCGGACGACGCCCGGCGATTGCAGGTGGCCGTGATCGGCCATGAGGTGAAACAGAAGTTCTTCCCGTCTGTGGATCCGATTGGAAAGACCATGGACGTGAGCGGGCGGCCGTTCACGGTGGTGGGCGTGGCGAAGGAACAGGGCAGCGTTTTCGGGCAGTCGCGGGACCGGTTCGTGGTGATCCCGGTGGAGACCTACTTCAAACATCACGGCAGCCGGAAGGGCATTGGCTATGCGGCGCTGGCCATGGACCGGGACCACTTGGAGCAGGCGCAGGACGAGGTGCGGTCGCTGCTGCGGGCTTGGCGCCATGTGCCACCGGGCGAGGTCGATAATTTCGGTTTGTTTTCTTCGGATTCGCTGGTGGCGGCTTGGGACCAGATGACGAGCGCTATTGCAGCGACGGCAGTGGCGATTGTGAGCGTGTTCATGGTGGTGGGCGGGGTGGTGGTGATGAACATCATGCTGGCCGTCGTGACGGAACGAACCCACGAGATCGGGATCCGGAAGTCAATCGGGGCGCGGCGGCAGGACATTTTGAACCAGTTCCTGGTGGAGTCGAGCGTGCTGTCGGGTACGGGGGGATTTATCGGGGTCATGATTGCGTGGGTTGTCGCGGTGGTCGTGCGAAATACGACTTCGGTGCCGATGTCGGTGCCGGGGTCGGCTATTTTTATCGGCGTGGGGCTTTCGGCGGTAGTGGGTTTGTTTTTTGGGATCTATCCGGCGAATGTCGCTTCGAAGCTGGATCCGATTGAAGCACTACGGGCGGACCATTAAGCGATGCGGCAAATCTGGTTTGGCATACAACTCGCTCTGGACACGCTGCGCGGCCATAAGCTTCGCGCGTTTCTGACGGTGCTGGGCGTGATTATCGGGACGAGCACGGTGATCGGCGTGGGATCAATCATCGCGGGGCTGGACGGGGCGATCACGAACCAGTTGAAGAGTTTCGGGACGAATAATCTTGTGGTGACGAAGTGGGACTCGTTGATCGGGTTTGGCGGGCGCTCGCTCGAAGAGCGGCTGCGGAAGCCGCTGACTTATGAGAATGCCGTAGCGATCAATGAGCGCTGCCCGAGCGTGGCGAGCGTGAGCCCGTGGCTGTTTGCGCCTTGGAACATGATCCACAAGGGGAAATATAAGGGCGTGGATGCGTTCAACCTGAACCTGGGCGGGACCGATCCGGGGTATGTGGAAAGCGGCGTGGAGATGGTGCATGGGCGGTTCTTCACAGAGTCAGAGAACCTGCGGCGGCTGCCGGTGGTGGTGTTGGGGGAAGACCTGGGGAAGAGTTGGTTTCAAAACGCGGACCCGGTGGGGAAGAGCGTGGAGATTGACGGCCACATTTTTGAAGTCGTCGGGGTGATGAAGCGGCCGACGGCGTCGATGCCGGGGCAGGAAGACCGGCGGGCGCTGTTCCCGTACTTCAGCATGCGGAAGCTGTTCCCGAGCGCGCGAGAACATATGTTGATCGTGGTGGCGCAGGAGGGACGGCAGGCCGCGGCGATCGACGAAGTCCGGGCGGTGTTGCGGATTGAGCGGCGGCTACCGTATGGCAAGCAGGACAGTTTTGCGATTTCGACGGCGGAGCAGATGATCGATCAATTTCGCGGAGTGATCTCAATGGTCGCGCTGGTGATGGTGGTGATGAGTTCGATCGGGCTGCTGGTGGGCGGGATCGGCGTGATGAACATTATGCTGGTGAGCGTGACGGAGCGGACGCGGGAGATTGGGACGCGGAAGGCGCTGGGGGCGCGGCGGATCGACATTGTGACGCAGTTCCTGACGGAGGCCGTCGTGCTGACGTTCTTGGGTGGCTTGGCAGGAATGGGCGTGGGTTGGCTGATTTCGCAGGCCGTGGGGTTGGTGTTCCCGACGCTGCCTACGGCGGTCCCGGTGTGGGCGGTGGTCGCGGGACTGGGGGTATCGATTGGTGTGGGTTTGTTTTTCGGAATTTGGCCGGCGAGTAAGGCGGCAAGCCTGGACCCGGTAGTCGCGTTACGCTACGAATAGTATGTCTTTTCGAAATCTCACTTGCCTGGGCCTGCTGGCGCCCGTGCTGCTCTGCGCCCAAAGCCTAGCTGACTTCGAGAAACGGGTGACGGAGTTCACGCTGAAGAACGGGATGCACTTCCTGGTGATGGAACGGCACGACTCGCCGACGGTGGCGTTTCACGCTCACGTGAACGTGGGTGCAGCGAACGATCCGGCGAATGCGTCGTCGACGGCGCACATGTTTGAACACATGATCGGCAAGGGTACGGCGTCGTTGGGATCGAAGAATTTCGCGATGGAGCAGAAGGCGCTGGCGGCTGTGGAAGAGGCTTACGACAAGCTGGAGGAAGAGCGGCGGAAAGAGCGGCGGGCGGACAAGACGCAGATTGAGCGCCTGGAAGCCGGGCTGAAGAAGGCCATCGAAGAGGCCGACAAGTATGTCGAGCAAAACGCCTTCACGCGGGAGATTGAGAAGAGTGGCGGAGTAGGCTTTAACGCGTCTACGGGCTTGGATACGACGAACTACTTCTATAGCCTGCCGTCGAACCGGACTGAGCTTTGGTTTGCGCTGCAATCGGAATGGTTCCGGCAGCCGGTGTTCCGCGAGTTCTATAAAGAGCGGGACGTGGTGCGGGAAGAGCGGCGGATGCGCGTGGAATCGTCAGCGCAGGGCAAGCTGATTGAGGCACTGCTGACGACGGCGTTTGCGGCGCATCCGTACCGGAATTTTATAGGCTGGGCGAGCGACATTGAGAATCTGCGGGCGAAGGGCGCGGCCGAGTTCCACAAGACGTACTATGTGCCGGCCAACATCACTATTTCAATTGTCGGCGATGTGAACACGGCGCAGGTGAAGCAGTGGGCCGAGAAGTACTTCGGGCCGATTCCGGCGGGACCGCTGCCGCCGCGGCTTTATACTACCGAGCCGCCGCAGAACGGCGAGAAGCGGGTGACGGTGGATACCGAGGCCCAGCCGTTTATCGCGATCGCTTACCACCGGCCCGAGGGTACCCATCCGGACGACCCGGCGATTGCGGTGCTAGATGGGATATTGTCGGGCGGGCGCACGGGGAAGCTGAACCGGGAACTAGTGGAGGAGAAGAAGCTGGCGCTGGGCGCCGACACCGGGGCGACGTTCCCGAGCGGGAAGTATCCGAACCTGTTCATCGTTTTTATGGTGCCGAACGCGGGCAAGACGGTGGAGGATCTGGAGAAGGCGTGGGACGAGTTGATCGAGAAGATGAAAAAGGAACCAATCGATGAAGCGGCGGTGAAGCGCGTGAAGACGAAGCTGCGGGCCGGTTTCATCGCGGGGCTCGACAGCAATAGTGGCCTGGCGCGGCAGATGGCGGAGGCCCATGTGGCTTTGGGGTCGTGGAAGAAGGTGTTCACGGAGTTGGAGGAGTTAGAGAAAGTCACCTCCGCGGACGTGAAGCGGGTGCTGAACACGTACCTGACGAAGAAAAACCGGACCGTTGCTTATAGCATTCAAGTTAAGCCGGAGGGCAAGTAATCCATGCGTACACTACTCACTCTCTTTGCGGTTGCCGGAATCGCATTCTCTCAACCGGCGTACAAGCAGTTGAAGTATCCGAAGCTGGGCGAGGTGAAGATTCCGGACATTGAGACGTTCACGCTGCCGAATGGGATCAAGGTGTTTCTGCTCGAGAACCATAACCTTCCTTTGATCAATGGCATTGCTCTGGTGCGGACTGGGACTCTGCTGGAGCCGGCGGACAAGACCGGGGTGCATGTCATTGCGGCGGGCACGATGCGGACGGGCGGGACGAAGGCGAAGACCGGCGACCAATTGGACGAACAGTTGGAGGCGATTGCGGCGGGCGTGGAATCGAGCATCGACGAGACGCTGGCCTCGGTTTCGTTTAATTGTTTGAAAGAGAACATTGACGAGGTGTTGGGCGTTTTCTTCGACGTCCTGACGGCGCCGGAGTTCCGGCAGAACAAGATCGACTTGCTGAAGATGCAATACCGGTCCGCGATTGGCCGGCGGTATGACGATGCGGGCGAAGTGAACAACGCGGAGTTCTCGGATACGGTGTACGGGAAAGATACGCCGTTCGGGCGGAGCATTGAATACGAAACGCTCGACCGGATTCAGCGGGAGGACCTGCTTGCGTTCCACAAGCGCTACTACTTCCCGGCGAATGTCCGGCTGGCGATTCAGGGCGACTTTGATAAGGCAGCCATGCGGGCGCGCCTGGAGCAGATTTTTGCCAATTGGACCGTGCAGCAGCCGCCAGTGCCGGAGTTCCCGAAGGTGACGCACGTGGCGAAGCCGGGGATCTACGTCGGCGATAAGAAAGAGGTGAACCAGACGTCGTTCAGCGTCGGCCACTTGGGCGGGCTGCTGAGCGATAAGGATTACCCGGCGCTCGAAGTGCTGAGCGACATTCTGGGCGGCAGCTTCGATTCGCGGCTGTTCCGGAAGGTGCGGACGGAGATGGGGCTGGCCTATAGCGTGGGCGCGGGCTGGGGTGCGGGATATCTGAATCCGGGGCTGTTCCGGGTTTCGGGTTCGACGAAGTCGGAATCGACGGTGTTGACGTTCCAGACGATTCAGCAGGAGATCAACCGGATCCGAACGGAGCTGGTAACCGATCAGGAGTTGAACGATGCGAAAGAGAAAGTGGTGAACTCGTTCGTGTTCAACTTCGACCGGCCGTCGAAGACGTTGTCGCGGCTGTTCCGGTACGGGTACTACGGCTATCCGAAGGACTTCCTGTTCACTTATCAGAAGGCCTTGGCGGCGGTAACAAAGGAGGACATTCTGCGGGTGGCGAAGCAGTACATTCAGCCGGAGAAGTTTGTCTATGTCGCGATTACGAATACGGACCAGTTGAAGACGCCGCTGACCGATTTGAAGCTGCCGATTACGCAGTTGGAACTAAAGGTGAAGGAGCCGAAGAAAGTAGTTTCGGCGGCGGATCCGGCATCGCTCGCCAAGGGCAAGGCGATTTTGGCGCGGATGCAGCAGGCGATGGGCGGGGTGGAGAAACTGGCCGAAATCAAAGACGTCGTAATGTCGAACAAGGCAGAGCTGGGGCCGATGAAGGTGAACCAGAAAGTGCAGTTGTTGCTGCCGGATAAGGTTCGGCAGGAGCAGGAGCTTCCATTTGGGAAGGTGATTGCGGCGTTTGACGGGAAGAGCGGCTTCCTGGTGGCGCCGGGCGCGCCGGGTCCGCAGCCGATGCCGGCTCCAGTGCTGAAGCAGGTGGGCGATGAGCTGTTTGCGACGCTGGTGACCCTGCTGCAGAGCGACACGATGGCGGGGCGGACAGTGAACGCGATTGGCGATAACCGGATTGAGATTACCGCTGGTGGCGGGGAAGCGGCGAAGCTGGAGTTGGACCCGGCAACGGGTCTGCCGGCGAAGTTGATCGTCGAGGCGATGGGACCGCAGGGCAAGATGGAAGTGGAGCGGCAGTTCAGCGACTGGAAGGACGTAAACGGAGTGAAGTTCCCTTTCAAAACGGTGATCCTGCAGGGTGGAAAAGCGGCGGGAACGACTATAAGCGAAACTATTACCACCAATACGGGCGTCTCAATAGAAGAGATCATGAAAAAGTGACCCGACGGACTGCCCTCTTCTCACTCGCCTCGCCGGCCTTGCTGCTGGCGGATCGCCAAACAGCCGGCAAGCAGCTTCTGGCTGAGACGCTGACCGCCATGGGTGGTCCTGCGTTTCTGGCGATGAACGACCGGACTGAAGCCGGGCGTTTGTACTCGTTCTACCGGGAGCGCCTTTCCGGGTTGACCCGGGCGCGGATCTATACGCGCTACGGGCCAGAGCCGAAGCCAGGCGAGTTGGACGTACAGGAGCGGCAATCGTATGGAAAGGACAAGGAAGATTACGCGGTGTTGTTCGAGGAGACCGCGGGGTATCAGGTTTCCGACCGCGGGGCCCGGCCGCTGGCGCCGGACGTTTGGGAGCGATATCAGGACACGACTCTGCGGAATATTTTCTACATTCTGCGGCAGCGGCGGAACGAACCGGGGCTGATTGTGGAGCACAGAGAGACCGGGGTGCTGGAGAATCAACCGGTGGAAGTACTGGATATCACCGATGCCGAGAACCGATTAGTGACCGTGTACCTTCACCGGACGACTAAGTTGCCCCTGCGGCAGGTGTTTTACCGGCGCGATGCGATGCGTTACCGGCATGAGGAGATTAGTATCTTCGCCAAATACCGCGACGTGGGCGGCGGGGCGATGTGGCCGTGGAACATTGTCCGGAACCGGGACGGGGAAAAGGCGTTTGAGATCTTTTCGGAGCAGGTCACGATCAACGACAAGTTGGACGAGAAGCTGTTCGAACTACCGCCAGACTTGCCGCGGCTGAAAACGATTTAGAACAGTTTGGCCTGTGCGTCGGGGACGGTGGTTTTTTTCGGCGCTTTGAGGCCACTGCCTACCACGGCGAGCACCTGGATGTCGAGGAGCGCGGCGCGGGGGACGAAGACTCGCTGGGGATTGACCCCTTGGTCCGGCGGCGTGACGGTATACCCGTGGGGGTCAAGCTGAAGGAGGCCGTTGCTGAGGAGGCCGTCCATTACTATGCCATCGCGGAAGCGCATGCGGACCCAGAGTCCGGCTTTCTTGGGGCGGCTGACGAACTGGGCTCCGTCGAGACGGGGGAGGGGATCGTCGAAATCCTGAACGAAGCAGATGGCCTTAACGTCGGGGTAGGGGATGACGGCGAGGTTGCCGTCCTGCGAGAGAAACTCGATTCCGGACGCGGTTTGGAAGCCGGGAGATTGCACGAAACCGTGCAAGAGTTCCCGATCAAAGCGTAAAACCCGGACCTTTTTACTTGCGGAACTTGCCAAAACGTGCCTGACCCCCTACAAACGCTTGATTTTGGCCCAAGAAGTTCAACATTTTTGCTAAATATTGTATCATTGGGGCAATGTACCGCGAGGGTTCTCTCGCCGCGGAGGTCCGGCACTTTATCGACTTTTGTCGTATCGAGAAGGGTCTAGCCGCCAATTCGCTGGAATCTTACGGTCGGGATCTCGATCGGTTCTCCTGTTTTTGTGGAGGAGCAGACGCGACGGTGCCGTCCTCGCCGGAACAGATTGGACAGTATTTGGACTCGTTATATCAGGGCGGTTGTTCGGCCAGGACGGTGGCGCGCCACTTGACATCCTTACGAAACTTCTATAGGCATTTGCAGCGGGAGCGCCGGATGGAGGACAATCCCACCGAGTTGCTGAGTGCACCAAAGGCGATGCAGGCGATTCCGAAGTTCCTAAATTCGGCAGAAGTGGAAAAGCTGCTGGCGGCTCCGCCGGTGGACGCCCTGACGGGGGTGCGGGACCGGGCGATGCTGCAGTTGCTTTATGCGTGCGGGTTGCGCGTGTCAGAACTGATCCTGGTGGAGTTGAGCAATGTCAACTTGGAGATGGGGTATCTCCGGGTAACCGGCAAGGGAAACAAGCAGCGGTTGATTCCGATGGGTCAGGCGGCGATTGCCGCTATTGAAACCTACCTTGCCTCGGCGCGCCCCGGGTTACTCAAAGGCCGGGCCAGCCGATTTCTTTTTGTTACCGCGCGCGGCACTAGCATGACCCGGCAGGGTTTTTGGAAGTTACTCGCGCAGTATGGCAAGACGGTGGGAATTTTCCACCATTTAACTCCTCATGTTTTGCGCCATTCCTTCGCGACACATCTACTCGAAGGCGGCGCCGATTTGCGCAGCGTACAAGCCATGCTCGGCCACGCCGACATTGGCACCACACAAATTTATACCCACGTCGCCCGCGGCCGCCTGCGCCGCGTGGTGGACGATCATCATCCCCGAGCCTAAAACTTCATGAGCGACTATCTGTACACCCTTGAGAGCCACCTGAATTCCGCGCAGAGCCAGGCGCTGGCGGCCGTGCAAACCGCGGCCACCGAGGCCGGGCTGAATCTATTCCTGGCGGGTGGCGCCTTGCGGGACATGATTGGGGGGTTCCCGATTCGTGATCTCGATTTTGTGGTGGAAGGCAACGCGAACGCTCTCGCCAAGGCCATCGCCAAGAAAACCGGGGCGGAGATTCTGGCGACGGACCCACGCCGTAATAGTGCTGAACTGCTGTTTCCGCAGAACGTCCACATTGAGCTTTCGATGGCCCGGGAGGAAAAGTACGCGAAGTCGGGCGGGAAGCCGACGATCAGCCCGGCGACCATTTACGAAGACCTGAAGACTCGCGACTTCACGATCAACGCGATTGCGATGTCGTTGAACCGGGCGTCGAAGGGGCTGCTGATCGACCCGAACAATGGATTAGGGGACCTGGAGCGGCGGGAATTGCGGACGGTTTCGAAGTACACGCTCTACGATGATCCGGTTCGGATTCTGCGGTTGATCCGGTTTGCCAAGCGGTTCCAGTTCACGATTGATGAGCGGACGCTGAGCCAGTACGAGAGCGTCCGGGATGCGAATTTGGACCGGAAGATTGGGGCCGAGGCGTTGCGGCGGGAGTTGCACAATATTGCGGACGAACCGACGAGCGCCGAAATTGTGAAGGAACTCGACGACCAGGGACTTCTTACGCTGTTTTCCCCGGCGATGGTGGGCGACAAGGTGAATCATGCGGGGCTGCAGAAGCTGCAAAAGGCGCGGCAGAATGTCCCGCTCGAGTTGAATCTGCCGGTGGAGAACATTGGACTTTTCCTGACCGTGCTCTGCGAGAAGTTGACACCGAAGGAGAAGGCTGGACTGAAGACCGCTTGCGCGCTTGACAAGCCGGCGATACAGGCATGGGAGCGGCTGGACACGCGGGCCAAGAAAGTAGCGGCGGAGTTAAAGTTGCCCAAGATGGCCAAGCCGTCAGTGCTGTATGCGACGGCGCAGAAGGCGCAGGGGGCGGAGTTGGTGTATCTGCTCTACAAGTCCACCGAACGCGCCGTACAGGACCGGATCAAGAACTATGTGCAGAAGTATCTGCCGGCGGCGCTTGAGATTACGGACGAAGAGATTACCGAAGCAACTGGGATTGAACCGGGATCGCCGAAGTTTGAGAAGGCGAAGACGACGTTTACAGCCAAGCGGTTGGACGCGCGGCCGAAGAAGATTGTTGAGCCGGAACCTTTAGTGCCGCCGGCGCCGCAGCATCCGCCGCTCGTTTCGAGCGCGCGGCGCTAGACGTCGAGAACCTGAAGGTATTCGCGAGCGCGCCTCGCATCGACCTGGGTTCCTTTCCAGACCTTTTCCGGCTTTTCGCAGGAGTCGAACAGCCGGAAAAGGGCGAGTTTGGCGACGCCGTAGCGTTCGTTTTCGGCGAGGCGCCGGCCGGACTCCTTTTCAAAGGGAGCTAGCGCAGAATCGGGCACGACGACGGCCACCCGCTGAGGGCTCTTCCGATTGGCGGTGACCGAGAAAACGAAGGCAGTCTCCCGGCCGCAGCAGTGGCGACCCTCAAAGAGGTACTGGTAGACGTAGCCGCTTTCGGCCTGATAGGTTTTGGTGCGCTGGGAGACGGGTTGCGCGGGAGCGAGAAATTTGCGGGCGAACAGCCATCGTTTCAACCGACCGAACATGTGTACCATGAGAACAGATGCGCGCCGTTCTTGCCATATTTCTTGCGATGGCGGCCTTCGGGCAACCGCCGGCGACCGCTCCATCTCCGCTGGTGTACGCCGGCAAGCCGCTGCGCGTGGAAGCGGTCTGCACTGAGGACGATATCCAATCCCTGGGTTTAGGCTGCACCCCGGAAGAGCCTTGCGCTATCTACCTGGAGCTGAGCGCGATCGAAACGGGGGCCAACCGGATTCTGGCCGCTGGTAACCTGCACACGGATACGGCGACGTTGTCGAGCGTTTTGCTGGCTAGCGAGGACGGTGGGGTGACCTGGACGGAGCCGCATCCGCGAATCAAGAATGGCAGCCTGGACCATGCGCAGTTCTTCGATCTGCAGACGGGTTGGATCTCGGGGCAAATCGTGGGGGCGCTGGCGCGGGATCCCTTTTTCCTGCTGACGACAGACGGGGGGAAGAGTTGGCGGCAGCGGACGGTGTTGAGCGAATCGGGACCGGGGTCGATTGAGCAGTTCGGGTTTGAGTCGGCGACAACAGGCACGGTTTTGGTGGATCGGGCGGCGGGAGCCGAGGGCGGGCGGTACGCGCTGCTGGAGACGCGGACTGGCGGGGAAAGCTGGTCGATCCGGTCGGTGGGCCGGGAGAAGCCGGATTTGCCGAACCGGCGGGTGGCGAATGCGGCGTGGCGACTGCAGCCGCACGCGCTGACGAAGTCGTACCGGGTGGAGCGGAAAGAGGCGAGCGGGAAGTGGATTCCGGTCGCAAGTTTTCTCGTGAGCGCGGGGCAGTGTAAGCCGAAGGAGACGGAGCTTCGGGAGCCGCCGCCGGAGGAACCCACGGCTGGACAACCGACGGATGCCGTCGGAGTTTTTCAAGTGGGCACGCCTAAGAATGCCAAAAAAGCCACGCCTAAAAAGAAACCCTGAACCGGCGGCGCAGGACCCGATTGGACTCGAACTCTTCCGGCAACTGCTGGTTTCAATTGCCGAGGAGATGGGCATTCTGCTGCGCCGGACGGCGTTTTCGGCCAACATCAAGGAGCGCCGGGACTACTCGTGCGCGGTGTACGACGGCAGCGGGGAGACGGTGGCGATGGGCGATCATATGCCGGTGCACCTGGGCGCGATGCCATTGAGCGTCCGCCACGCGATTGACGCCTGCCAGCCGGGACCGGGCGACATCGTGATTCTGAACGATCCGTTTCGTGGGGGGACGCACCTGCCGGATATCACGGCCGTGGCGGCGGTGCTTGTGCCTGGTCAAATGGAGCCGGCGTTCTATGTTGCCAATCGCGCTCACCACGCCGATGTCGGGGGGATGAGCCCGGGTTCGATGCCGCTGGCGCGGGAGATTTACCAGGAAGGAATTCGGATCCCGCCGATCAAGCTGGTGCGAGGCGGGGCGATGGACGAGCCGCTGCTCGAGTTGCTGCTGGCGAACGTGCGGACACCGGAGGAACGGCGCGGCGATTTGACGGCGCAGTTGCGATCCCTAGAGCGGGGTGCGGAGCGGTGCCGGGAGTTGGTGGCGCGGCAGGGGTTGGCGGCGGTGCAGGAGCAGATGGCGGAGTTACAGGACTACGCGGAGCGGCGGATGCGGCATGCTTTGGTGGCGTTGCCGGATGGGCGATACGAGTTTGCCGATCAGTTGGACGAAGACGGGATCGGGGCGGAGCCGCTGATCGTAAAGGTGGCGATCACAATTGCGGGTGACCGGGCGCATGTCGACTTCACGGGGACGGCAAAGCAGACGACGGGCAGCGTGAACGCGAATTATGCGATTGCGGTTTCGGCGACGCTCTATGTGTTCCGGTGTTTGATTGCGGACGATGTTCCTTACAACGCGGGGTTGCTGCGGCCGATTTCGATTGATACGCCGGCGGGGACGCTGGTGAACGCCTTAGCGCCGGCGGCGATGGCGGCGGGGAATGTGGAGACCTCGCAGCGAATTACGGACGTGCTGTTGGGGGCCTTGGCGCAAGCGGCGCCGGACCGGATTCCGGCGGCGAGTTCGGGGACAATGAACAACTTGAGTTTCGGCGGGGCGATGCCGGGTAGCGGAAAGCCGTTTGCGTACTACGAGACCATCGCGGGGGGCATGGGGGCGGGACCGCGGCATCCGGGGTGGTCGGCGACGCATACGCACATGACCAATTCATGGAACACGCCGGTGGAGGCGTTTGAACACCAGTATCCGGTGCGGGTGACGGTTTATCGGCGACGGCACGGCAGCGGGGGAGGCGGCCGGCAGAGGGGCGGGGACGGGATTGTTCGCGAGCTGGAGTTTTTGACGGAGGCCGAGGTGACGATCTTGTCGGACCGGCGCGTGCGCGGGCCTTATGGATTGGCGGGTGGGGAAGCGGGGCAACCGGGCCGGAATCTGCTGAATGGACGGCCACTGCCGGCGAAGTGCCGGTTTCCCGTAACAGCCGGGGACCGGCTGCGAATCGAGACGCCAGGAGGCGGCGGCTGGGGCGACGGGTCGGCTATTATGGAGGGACTACCGATCGGGAGTTAGCATTGTCCGCCGAAACGGAAACGGTTCCTATTCCAAAAACAAAACGCAATCAGGCCAAGGCGAATGTCATGGTAGGCGGATGCACGGTACTCGGCGCGGCGGCGCAGATGCTGATCAAGCGAGGTCTTGTGAACCTCCCTCCATCCCCGGCGTCCCTTTCTTCGGGCCTGGAGCCATGGGTCACGTTCGTCATGGGCATTGCGACGAACGTGCCGCTGGTGGCAGGTTTGTCGTGCTACGGACTTTCAACGGGTCTGCTGGTGCTGGCGCTGCGCTACGGTGAGCTTTCGGTGTTGTATCCGATTATCGCGCTGACATACGTTTGGGTTTCGATTCTCTCCGTCGCTCTGTTGGGCGAGACGATGAATGTGTTCAAGATCCTGGGATTGGCCGTGATTGTGATCGGTGTCACGGTACTGGGCAGGACAGGCTCGAAGGGTAAGGGATGAAGACTCCGCTTACCTCTATTTTGTTGGTGATTCTGGCGTCTTTCATCGGGTCGTTTGGTGCGGTGTTCCTGAAAGCCGGGGCCGATAAGCTGGAGCGAAATCTGGTGCGGATCCTGCTGAATTGGCGGTTGATGGCTGGGGTGGCATTTTACCTGGCGTCGTTCGTCGTCTACACCATGGGCATCCGAAATGGGGAATTGACGATTCTCTACCCGATGGTCTCGATGGGCTATCTATGGACCTTGCTGTGGGCTCGGATGATTTTCAATGAGCCTTTCACGCGGAACAAGTTTACGGGCATCGGGCTAATTCTCGGCGGAATTGTTATCCTCAATCTCGGCAACCGCTAGTCGCCAGTCATGTCGGAGACAATCCCCATTCCCGGGTTTGAGCAGTTGACTGGCCGACCGTTTTCGTTTTATCCGCCGGTATTGAATATTGAGCATAACGAGTGGAAACTACTGGAGGCGACTTGGTCGGAGATCCTGGTCCATAACACGAAGATGGAGCTGGAAATCTGGGTTCCGCGGCGTTTCATCGGGCAGGTTTCGCAGATTGAGAAGCCGGTGATGATTGTCGGCTTAAGCAAAGAGCTGGAGTATAACGCCGGGATGATCCGCCCGCACGAGAAGCGGGTATTGAATTTGCCGAAATCGCCGACCGGGCCGCCCCCTGCGGCGGCCAACACGATTCCGACGCCGGCGATGGTGGGCGGAGTCCGATTGAGCAGTGGGACCGAGAGCAAGATTGTCTGGTTGGTCGGTGGGGTGCTGGTGTTTGGCCTGTTGGCCGCGTTTGTCGGCGTTAAGCTGTCCCGGAACGACAACGTCGAGTACCAGGCGGTCCTGCAGGAAGACCTGGGATTCAGCGCGCAGGACGATTATTTTGCGATTGTACGCAAGCTTGGGCAGCCCGGCAACGACCGATGGAAAGATCCGGCAACCGAGATGCAGTACCGGGCGTTGACCTATCCCGACCGGCACTTTACGATAATTCTGATGGGAACCCAGCGCAATAATGCGCTCTACATTGGCGCTATGAACGAAAATTGGCGGCCCGTACACACCGTGCCCCACGCAGGCCGCGGAAATACGCGCTCCCTGCTTGACCGGCTCAAGCGGTTCTGAGCAGCGCAACGATACACTGTTCAAGATGAACAAATTGACTGGGAATGTCCTGGGCGGCCTCTGCGCCGTGGTGGGGGCATTCGCGCTGGCTGGGATCGCGCTGAACCGGGATGAGCCCGTGAACTCGATGTGGTTGGTGGTGGCCTCTGTTTGCGTGTACCTAACGGGATACCGATTCTACGCCAGTTGGATCGCAGCGAAGGTGATGACCCTGAACGACGAACGAGCCACACCGGCCGAACGTCTGCGAAATGGGCACGATTATGAGCCGACCAACAAATGGATCGTTTTCGGTCACCATTTTGCGGCCATCGCGGGCCCAGGGCCGCTGGTCGGGCCCACATTGGCAGCACAGTTCGGCTATTTGCCGGGCACATTGTGGATCATTGCCGGGTGCGTGCTGGGCGGAGCGATTCAGGACTTTGTGGTACTGTTCTGTTCCGTGCGCCGGGATGGGAAATCATTGGGGCAGATGGCGCGGGAGGAGATCGGCAAGGTGGGCGGCATGACGGCGCTGATCACTGTGTTGCTGATCATGATTATTCTTCTGGCCGTGGTGGCGCTGGTGGTGGTGAACGCGCTGAACCATTCCCCGTGGGGCACGTTCACAATTGCCGCGACGATGCCGATCGCCATTTTCATGGGCTTGTACCTCCGCTACTTCCGGCCGGGCCGGGTGCTGGAAGTGTCGCTCATCGGTTTTTTGATGATTCTAGGCTCGATTTTCGCTGGTGAATGGGTGGCCAACTCGCCCACCTGGGCGCCGGTGTTCACGATTTCGGCGATTGGCTTGGCGTGGAGCGTGATTGCGTACGGCTTTGCGGCGAGCGCTTTGCCGGTGTGGCTGCTGCTGGCGCCGCGAGACTACCTCAGCACGTTCGTGAAGCTAGGCGTGGTTCTGCTGTTGGCTATTGGCATTCTGGTCGTCCAGCCGCAGATGCAAATGCCGGCGCTGTCGCGGTTCATCGACGGCACGGGGCCGGTGTTCGCCGGGAGTGTTTTCCCGTTTTGTTTCATTACGATCGCTTGCGGGGCGATCAGCGGGTTCCATTCGTTGATCAGTTCCGGCACAACGCCGAAGATGATTGCGAAAGAGAGCCATATCCTGCCCGTGGGCTACGGCAGCATGCTGCTGGAAGGCTTCGTCGGCATCATGGCGATGATCGCGGCCTGCGTACTGGAGCCGGGTGTGTATTTCGCTATAAACTCGCCGGCCGGCGTAGTGGGGGCGACGGCGGAGGCTGCGGTTTCCACCATTACCGGCTGGGGGTTTCCGGTGACGGCGGACACGATGGCGCAGCTGGCCAAGTCCGTCGGTGAGGAGAGCCTGTTTTACCGCACCGGCGGTGCTCCCTCGCTGGCGTTGGGCATGGCGCATATCTTCTCGAAGGGGGGAGGCGGCGAGGCGCTCCTCGGCTTCTGGTACCACTTCGCGATCATGTTTGAGGCGCTGTTTATCCTGACGGTAATCGACGCTGGGACCCGCGTGGGCCGGTTTATGCTGCAGGATTTGCTGGGCCAAATCTACGCTCCGCTGGGGAGGACGAGTTGGATGCCGAGCGTGATTGGGTCGAGCGCGGCGATCGTGCTGAGCTGGGGATACTTTTTGATCCAGGGCGTCCGCGATCCGCTCGGAGGCATCAATAGCCTTTGGCCGCTATTTGGTATTGCCAACCAGTTGTTGGCGATTATTGCGCTCTGCGTGTGCACGACGGTTCTTGTCAAGATGCATCGGGCGCGCTACATTTGGATCACTTTGCTACCGATGTGTTGCCTGATCACTGTGACGTTTACGGCAGCGTTGCAAAAGATATTTTCGCCTTCGCCCCGGATTGGCTTCTTGGCCGCCGCCGAGAACTCGACGAATCCCACGATCGTGTTTAACAATCAGCTCGACGCGGCCCTATGCGGACTCTTTCTCGTGCTGGTGACGACAATTCTCGTGGACTCGGGGCGGCAATGGATCGGCATTTTGCGTGGTAGCCGGGCCGCCAATAGCATGGAGACCCCATTTGTCGCCTCGCAGTTGCGGGCGGAGGAGGTCTGATGCTGGGAAGGGTTTGGCGTAATGTGCTGGCGATTATCCGCGAGTTATCGGACGAGAACGCCTATGCTCGCCATTTGGCGCACCACGGGTGCAACCACTCTCCACAGGAGTATCGCCGTTTCCAAGCCGAACATTTCGGCCGGAAGTATAAGCGGGCTCGTTGCTGCTAGAGAGGAATTGTCGTTTGGGGGCCCTCGGAAAGCCGATCGGCCCCCGGATTCGGGAAGGAATAGAGCGGAATTTAGGCGGTCAGGGGAACCCAGCAATAACCGTGTCGCAGGACGGTCTGAATTTCACCGCCCAAATTGAATAATTTCACTTTTCTGCGCAAACGCTGCACGTGAACATCCAATGTGCGCGTCCGAACGCCTCCGGTGTAGCCCCAAATCGTTTGGAGCAGGAAATCCCGGGACAGGCAATTGCCCGCGTGCTGACGCAAAATCATCAGCAACTCGGACTCTTTTCTCGTCAGATGGACGGAACCCAGGGTCTCAGGAAGCGTAGGTGTCGTTGTATCCATGACAATCTCCTCTATGCTTGTAACGAAAGGTAGAGGAGATCGGTTTCAAGTTTTCTACGCGGCTTGGATTTGAACCAGAGAGACGACTTTCTTGCTCGATATCGGGGCGACTTGGCCGTCGGCTTCGAGGTAGGCCCACTGGAAGTCGTGTTCATTGATCAGACAGTCGGCGTGAGAATACATCCGGCGAAAGGTCTGGCCCGCTTGTTCGGCGGTCATGCCTGGACAAACGGTGGCTACGGATCTGGCGGCGTGCGCTACGCACGAGCGGCAAGTAATGCCGTCAGTCCAGCATTGCTCCTGAAAGGAAGGGTGCATTCGGTCCATGCTCCTGATGGTGTCCCAGAGGGGATGTACCTTTGTAAAGGATATTCCGCAGTTTCGGTACGGCGCGAGGGTGGACTACCCTTATGTTTGATGCGGGGCGGATTCCCCCCGTTCGCGATAATTAAGGATAGTACTTATGGATCTTCGCCCCGATTTCGTCAATCGGTAGTGGTCGACAAACGGATATACCCACATGGTGAGCACTCTTTGCCACTAGGACTTCTGGTACCGCCGGAAAAAGTCCCAACTCTTTCTCGCGCATTCCCCCCACTGGAAGTGATCGCGCGCTCTTTGTTGGCCCGCCGCCCCGACCTGGGACCGCAATTCGGCCGAGTCCAGCAGGCGGCGAAGACCGTCGGCAATCTCCGAGACACTTCGGGGATCGACGTGGATTGCCCCCTCTCCGGTGATCTCCGGCAGGCATGAGGTGTTGGAAGTCAGGACCGGGACTCCGCACGCCATGGACTGCGCGACGGGGAAGCCAAACCCTTCATACAAAGAGGGATACGCGAAAACCGCGGCGGCTTTAGTTAGAGCCGGCAGGTCCCGCTCGGCAACGTAGCCCAGGTAGCGGACGCCGGGCATCCCCGTTTCGATCCGGCGGGCCGTAGCGCCGGCGGCCCAGCCCATCGGACCGGCCAGAACCAATTCGAAGTCTTCGCGACGCAGTTGTGCCCAGGCGTCGAGAAGCGTATCGAGGTTCTTGCGCGGCTCGACGGTGCCTAAATTGAGGACGAAAGGCTTGGTGAGGCCCAGACGGGCCCGGACAGCATCGGCATCGGGTGCGGAGGCCCGGAAGAACCGGTCGTCGACACCGGAATGGATGGTGACTACCTTTTCCGGATGGAGGCCAAGGATGCGAATGGCGTCCTGGCGAGTGTTTTCGCTGACAGCGATGAGGCCGTCGGCCTTGGCGGCGATCTGGGCGGCGAAGCGTTTATCGGCTTCGACATTGGCCGGGGTGTGGAGTTCCGGCATGAGCCAGCAGGTGAGGTCGTGGAGGGTGGTCGTCAGGGCCATGCCGGGGACGGGATGGTGGACCTGATTGGTGGCGTGGAAGACGTCGGCCCGATGGTTGGCGAGGCGCATGAGCCAGCCGGGGCCGTAGTTGGAGCCGAGGAGGAAGGCGATGCGGGGGACAGTTTGCCAAGGGCTGAGAGTGGACTGTTCGTGGTTGAGGTTGCCAATCTGGTCGAGGAAGGGGAAGGGAGAGACCCGATGACCGGCGCCGGTTTGGCGGAGCGCGACGATCCAGTGGTAGAGGTAGTTTTTTACGCCGGCGCTGCGGAGGAGGAGCGGGGAGGCGTCGACGGCCAGGTGCATGAGGTTCTCTCATGCTAGCGCGGCAGCTTGCACCTGCTCCCAGCGCTTGGCCCAGTGGGGAGCCTCTAGTGCTTCAAACTGGTCGTTCTCCAGATTGAGGAATTCTCGCCACACGCCCGTCCTGTTCGTGAACGAGCAGCCGACCGCCGATGGTGGCCGTCAAGCGTCCCCGATGGTCCCAGTCCGCCCAGTTTGCCGGGATGGCGAACAACTCCTCTCCAGTCGGCTGTTGGAGACCGCCTTTAGGACGGCGGCGCAGGACTTGATCAACTCGGCGTTTGATGGCGCAGGGCGCTGCGCTCCAGGACGTGGAGGGGGCTAGGCGAGCCAGATCTCAATTGCCTTCCGCGCCAATCCGGTTTAGCATGAGGGATTAGTTTTGCCACAATCGGCAACGAGGAACATTATGTGGAAACGTCGAGATCGCGAAGATGAACAGCCGTTGAGAGGGACCTCTACGCCTGTTCCAGAACCGGCTAAGGAGGGTATTTCCATGTCTACAACTCCCGCAATTCGCTCCTATGAACCGGAATCGCCGCGCGGGGTGGCAACCATAGGCAAGGCGGTTTACATCAAAGGGCAAATCATCGCCCGAGAAGACCTGATCGTCGACGGGCAAGTGGATGGCACCGTTGAAGCGCAGGAACACCGGATAACCGTTGGCCCGAATGGACGGGTGGCGGCGACAATCAAGGGTCGCCACATCATCATCCAGGGCCAGGTGACCGGCAATGTCGAAGGCAGCGAAAAGGTCGAGATCCGGAACGGCGCTAAGCTGCTCGGCGACGTACGGACAGTGAAGTTCGTTTGCGAAGAGGAAGGTACCATCAACGGCTCGGTCGCCAGCCTGCGCCCCGAACCGAAGCCCGTTGTTGTGGCTCCCCCGCCCGAGACGAAGGAAAAAACAATGGCCGCCTCAGCCACGCAACAAACCCTAGCCCCGCCTGAAGTCAAGAAGTAGTAGCCGTGCTGGACAAGCTACGGAATTTTTTTCAGACCGATGACGAGCCGCCGAAACTATCGGCGTACACGCCGCCGCCTGTCCAGCCGTCCACTCCCATTCAGTTGACCCGCGTGTCAAACGGACTCGACCAGTTCTTCCTGGAGCTGGCCGGACAGGATCGGTTGAAGATCCTCGACCTTTGCGGGGCACCGGCTACCACCGAGTATCTTTTTGAGCAGCAGCAGATTCCCCGCCCGGATTCGTTCTATCGGGCGCTGGAGTTGGCCTTTGGAAACGGCCCGAGGTATCTCGAGCGCCAACTGGAAGAGGATCGGGTCGAAATATTCGTCAAGCACACTCTCGACCACAAAGAAGGCGAATTTGACGCGGTGCTGCTTTGGGATTCGCTTCAGTATCTGCGACCGGAGTTACTGGGACCGGTGCTCGAACAGATCCATGCCATCACCCGGCCGGGCGCGCCGATTTTCGCCATCTTCCACGCCGACGAGCGCATTGAGGAGGTGCCGGTTTTCTCCTATCAGATTCAGTCGCGAAATCAGCTAAGCCTCACGGAACGCGACCGCCGCCGGCTGGCGCAGCCCTTCAATAACCGTACCATTGACAGAATCTTCAAGAATTTCGGGCCAAGGAAGTTTTTCCTGGCCAGGGATCAGTTGCGAGAAGTTTTGATCTGGCGGTAGGATTCCACGGGACGGGTCTGGCTCCCCGGTATAATGGGAGTTTTTGAAGGAGTTCGATATTGTCGCTCGAACATGAGCTGCTGAAGCAGCGGCTCCAACGTACTCACGAGATCAGCAGCCTCGGCCAGCTTCCTTACGGTTCCCGCTTTGATGCCTCGCATAGCGTGCCCCAACTCTGGGATGAACACGGCGCGAAGCCAGCGGAAGAGCTTGAAACCACCAAGATCGCTGTCCGCGTTTGCGGCCGCATCAACTCGCTGCGCGGCAAGGGCAAGGCCGGCTTCCTGCATCTCGAACAGGGCGGCCGCAAGATTCAGGTCTATATCAAGATCGACTTCCTCTCCGAGAGCGACTTCAAGCTCTATCAGCTGCTCGATATCGGCGACATCCTCGGGGTGGATGGGACGCTGTTCCATACGCGCACCGGCGAGTTCTCCATCCACGCGACCGGCCTGACGTTTCTGTCGAAGACGTTGCTGCCCATGCCGGAGAAGTACCACGGCCTCGAAGACGTCGAAACCCGCACGCGCCAGCGCTATCTTGATCTCATTGCGAATACCGACGTCCGTGCCACCTTCGTGGCCCGCGCCAAGGTCACTCAGTCCCTCCGCCGGCAACTTGATGCCCGGGGCTTCGTCGAAGTCGAAACGCCGATGCTGCAGCCGCTTTATGGCGGCGCTGCCGCGCGGCCCTTCGTCACGCATCACAACACGCTCGACCTTGACCTCTATCTCCGCATCGCCCCGGAACTGTACCTCAAGCGCCTGATCGTCGGTGGGATGGACCGGGTCTACGAGATCAATCGCAACTTCCGCAACGAAGGCATTTCGATCAAGCACAACCCCGAGTTCACGATGCTTGAGTTCTACCAGGCCTATACCGACTATCGCGGCCTGATGGACTTGACCGAGGAACTCCTTCGGCAGGTGGCCATCGACGTCACTGGCGGCACGACGATCACCTACCAGGGGCAGGAGATCGATTTCGGCTCCATCCGCCGCTACACTATGCGAGAGGCTGTCATCGAATACTGGCGCGGCGAAGACAAACCGTCGATTGCCGATTTGACAGACCCCACGTGGCTCGTTCGGCACTCCTCGAAATCCACCTCCGGCGAGATGCTGCTCGATTTGTTCGAGCGCGTTTGCGAAGAGCATCTCTTCCATCCGACGATGATCTACGACTACCCCGTGGAAGTCTCGCCGCTTTCTAAAAACAAACCCGACGAACCCAACTTCGTCGAGCGCTTCGAAATCTTCTGCGCCGGCATGGAGATCGGCAACGCCTATACCGAGTTGAACGACCCCAACGAGCAGCGCAAGCGTTTTGAACTGCAACTCGCCATGGCGGCCCGTGGCGATGACGAAGCCCACCAGATGGATGAGGACTACGTCCGCGCCCTCTGCTACGGCATGCCCCCCACGGGTGGGGAAGGGATCGGCATCGACCGCCTGACGATGATCCTCACCGACTCCCGCTCTATTCGCGACGTGATTCTCTTCCCGCTCCTCCGGCCCGAAGGGGAGATCGGCATCGCTCAACTCTTGCGCGACTCGGAATGAACTTCGCCTTTGAACGCTTCGTCGCCCGTCGCTACTTGACCGCGAAGCGCAAACACGCGGTCATCTCGGTAATTACCGGGATCTCCATTCTCGGCGTAGCGGCAGGGGTGATGGCGTTGATCATTGCCCTCGCCATCACGAACGGCTTCCGCAATACGCTGCAGCGAACACTGCTCGGCGCCACAGCCCATGCCGCGCTCCTTGAAAAGGAGCCTGGCATCGGCTTTGAAGAGTGGCCGGCAATGGCGCAGAACCTGCGAACCATTCCCCATGTCACGAGCGTTTCGCCGGTGCTCTACGGCCAAGTGCTCTATAGCGGTCCGCTGCAGGGGCAAGGCGGGGTGCTGAAAGGGCTCGCCCCGGGCAGCAGCGGCGAATGGAGCGAAATCGCCAAGTACTTGAAGCAGGGCAGCCTCGACCGCCTGCAGCAGGATACCGGTTACCCCGGCGTCCTCCTCGGGGCCCGCTTGGCCAGTCGCTCTGGCATGCTGCTCGATTCCATCGTCACTGTAATCAGTCCGAACGGCGACCTTACCCCGCTGGGCCCGCGGCCGAGCTATCACAAGTTCCGCGTCGTGGGTATCTTTGAGAGCGGCTTCTTCGATCTCGACAACACGTGGGGCTTCGCCCGTCTGAATGATGTCCAAATGGTCCTCGGCCAGCCGGACGTCGTAAACGCGATCGAGATGAAGCTCGACGACGTCTCCCTCGCTCCCGAAATCGCCCGTCGGGCCGAGAAGATGGCCGGCAACAAGGTGGGCGGTACGCATTGGCAGGAGCAGAACAAACAGATTCTCTCCGCGTTGAAGATGGACCGCGTGGTCACGGTGATTACCATTTCGCTGATCCAACTAATCGCCGCGCTGAACATTCTCATCAGCCTGATCATGATGGTGATGGAAAAGAATCGCGACATTGCGGTGCTGATCTCGATGGGTGCGCGGTGGGACCAGATCCGCCGGATCTTCATCTTCCAGGGCCTGATGATCGGCGCCGTGGGCTCCTCGATCGGACTGATTTTAGGCTACGGCCTCAGCTACCTGGCCGAGCATTACAAGTGGATTTCGCTCGATGCCGAGGTCTATGCTCTCAGCTATGTGCCGTTTGAGCCTCGGCCCATCGACGCGCTGTGGGTTACTGGGGGAGCCCTTCTTGTCAGCTTCCTGGCGACGCTCTACCCCGCCCGCCAGGCGACGAAGGTGCTTCCGGCAGAAGCTCTCCGCTACGAATAGCCGAGGTTCACGACCACGGCCGGGCTTCGACGCGTAGCCGCCCGCGCAGGCCCGGGCGCGTCTTCTGCTCAATCGGAATCTCGAACGCGATGCCCGCGGCCGGATCACCCACCACCAGTTCCCGCGTCGCTGCGTCCACTCCCGGCTTCCCCGGATTCATATCCTGATAGCCATACTTAATCCGCCATCCCGCCGGGGCAGCCTTGTCCGGAAACGCTTCCACCAATATCAGCTCCCGATAGATGAAGCCGCCCTCGTAGTGCCGTTTCAGGAATAGTAGACCATCCACCACATAGTCCGGCACAAGCACCTTCACATCAAAAGCGAAGCTTACCGAGTTCGACGCCTTCACGCTCTTCTTCGGATCGAGAAAGAGCGAGAAGAGGTGCGGGCTCTTCGTCCGGTCCGGCGCGCGCATCGTGCCATCGGCTCCCGGAAACAAGTCATCATAGGTCCGAAACACTGCCGAGTTCTCTCGCACCTCGCGCCGCGTCATCTGCCATTGGCAGCCTCGCACACTCGCCGCAATTTCGAACTGATACGACGCCCGAACGGCCTTCCCCTCTTCGTGAGCCTTCTGGACCTCCGCTGGCAGCGTAATGTCGTCGATGTCCAAAACTCCATCGACGCGCAGCGCGCCAAACAGAAACCGCGTCAGGTTCTGGAAGCCCTCTTCCGAGTTCACAATTCCGTAGTGGCCCGAATGGCTCCGGTGCACAAAGGCCCGCGGCGAGGTGACGTCGTGGCCATCGGGCCCCGGCCCATGTGTCGTCGCGTTTTCAATCCGCACCAGCCCATCGCTTGCCGGCCCCACCGCCCAACTCGAAATGCCGCCTGCGGCAGTGTAGTCGGCGGGGTTCGTACCGACCAGGTTGAAAACCCGTTCCGGCGGAAAGTTCTTCACAATCGAGACATCGTCGCCCGGAGGCAAGCCCAAGTACCCAGCCATCTTCCCGCGGTTGAAATTGTTGATGTCTCCAAACGAAAGCCATCCGGGCACGTTGCGCACAACACGCATGTCGATTCCGTTGTGAGGAGTCGCGTAGGTGAACAGCTTATTTACCGCGCCCCGTGCTTCGTCCGAGCCAAGTGCCGGGTTCTGCAGAAAAGCCCGGCAAACCAGCCCTCCCATTGAATGGGCCACCAGATAAACGCGGAAATCCTCTGCCTTCACTTCGTTCGCCTTGTTGGCGCAGATTCGCTCTCGCAAGCGCAGAATTAGATCTCCCAACCCACGTGCGAAGTGCTCAATCGGCGGAGTCTTGCCGTCACCAAAATCCTTAGAGGCTTCGTCGTAGTAGCGATAGATGATGATGCTGCGGTACGGAACCTCTCGGTCCGTACGCTGCGCTGCCAGCAGGTCGTCCCCATCGACAAACACATCCTCGTAGTCGTGGTCGCCCATCAGCCGCACCAGCGGCGACTCGAAGAAGAAGCGTTTCAATTCGCCCGTCCAGGCCGTGCGCGCCTTGGTCGATCCGATGTTGAAGCCCATGTAGGGGTCAGCCACCGTCTCCTCAATCTCGCTTTGCGTGGCAGCGAAGCCGCGGACATAAATGATGGGGTGGTAAGGGTGATGCGACGCCATGGGTGTCTCCTATCTACAACAAGGCAATTGGTTTCAGCCTACCAAGAGATACATCCCAGGGCGACCAAACGTCAGTCGCACGTTCGCGTTCCACCGCCACCGGCCAGTTACGGCGTGTCGGCTCCTTCCTCCTGGCGAAGCCAGTCAGTGGCCCGATGGGTGGATGACAACAGCGCTCCCACCGTATCCAGCCGAAGCGCCGCGCCACCCCAAGGGCGATACCCCTCGAGTTGCTGAAGATAGATCCCCCAATCCGCATCCGAAAGTCCATCGCCCAGTTTGGCCCGCTTCCGCAGGCGCTCCCGAACGCACGCCGCGGCCAGCGAACATTCCACCACGCGCAGTCGCGCCCCGGCCGCCTCGGCCAATTGCGCCACCGCCGTTCGCTGGTTCTGGGCCGAGAACGTTCCGTCAACGACGACGCCGCCGTCGGTCCGCAAGCGTGTGGCGGCCCGTTCGAACAGCGTCCGATACGTCAGCTCCGTGTGCTCCGGCCCGTAGGCCCCTTCGCCATAGGCGGCAGGCCCTTTTGCGACGCCGAAGAGTTCTCGCCGCACACTGTCGGTCGAAATCACGTGCAGCCCCAGTTCCCCCGCCACAGATCGCGCAATCGCAGTTTTGCCGCTCCCCGATAGTCCCGCCACAACGACCAAAGTCTTCTCCTTCAGCCGGTCAGCGTACCGCCGGGAGACATCAAAGTAGTGGGTTGCCTCTGCCGCGGCCGCCGCCATTTCCTCCGCACTGAACTCAGGCTCCGCTAAGCGGAAACCGGCCACCTTGCCACGCACAAAAGCCCGGTAGCAGCGATAGAACGGCTGCAGCATCATCAGCCCTTCGTCTGGACTCCGCCGCAAGTACTCTTCAACGAAGTAGTAGCCAAGATCCGGCCGCCCCCGTGCGTCCAGATCCATCGCCAGAAAAGCTACCTCGCTGGCGACATCCTCGCAGCGGAAGCGCTCGTTAAATTCGATGCAGTCAAAGATATAGATCTGCTCAGCAACATTGATGCTCTCGCACCGCAGGTCGCCATGGCCGTCCACGATGTGGCCGCCGGTCACCCGTGCCTCAAACAGCCCTGCATGCCGTTCAAGTTCCCCATGGACCCACCGGCGAATCCAGGCGCGCTCACGCGGAGCAATCGAGGCCCACGCCGAGCCATCGGTCTGCGCAAAGTTCTCCCGCCAGTTCTCCTCGATCACGGCGAGCCTCCCGTACCGGTCCACCTCCGGGCCACGCCGCGCTCCGCGATGAAACCGCGCCAGAGTCTCTGCGATGTCCCGGATCATCGTTTCGGACACCTCGTCGCGCCGGACGAGTTCATCCAGCATGCGCTCCCGGCGAAGCCGCTTCATCAGAACGCCGTAGTCGAGCGATTCGCCTTCTCCGAGCGTCTCGACGCCAAGATAGATGTCCGGGCTCAGCCGGCTATTTAGCTCCACTTCGGCTTGGCACGCGGCCAAGCGTTTCTCTGGCGTCGTGTAGTCGAGAAAGCCGAAGTTCACTGGCTTTTTCAGCTTCAGCACGCGGTCCTGCCCCAACAGGACCGCCGAAATGTGCGTCTGGATCAACGGTTCGCCTGACCACTCCGGCAGCCGGTGAAGTTTGGCGATCCTATTGATCCAGGGATCCATGCATTGCTATTCGGCCGCGGTCTCCATGAAGTAGTACGCGATCATGTGGCAAGTCATCATATGCACGTCTTCAATGCGCCCCATATGCTGATTGGGAACATGAATGTTCAACTGCGCCAGTTCAGCCAGCTTGCCGCCATTCCGCCCGGAAAGGCCGATGGTCTTGCAGCCAATCTGATTGGCGTATTCCATCGCCTTCACCACGTTGGGCGAGTTGCCCGAACCGCTGATCGCCATGAACACGTCGCCCGGTTGCGCGAAGTTCTTAAGCTGCTCGGTGAAGATCGCGTCGTAGCCCACATCGTTCGAATACGCACTCAACGTGCCGATGTTTTCGTTCAGTGAAATGATCCGGAAACGGCTGGTCCGCCCGAAGCTGGCGCCCTTCACCATGTCGCACACAAAGTGCGAAGCAGAAGCGGCACTGCCGCCGTTCCCACCCAAAAAGATCGTCTTGCCGGTCGCCCGCGCGTCAGCAAAAATGGCAACGGCCTGCTCGATCCCAGCGATGTCGAGCGTGTTCAGACTGGCGATCAGATCGGCGCGGTAGTTCTCGAAAAAATTCATAAAATTCAATGTTATCTTCAGGATAGCACCGACTCGCCGGGCGCAGCGATTTTCAGGAATGCGCGCCGCCGTTCGCCGTCGGCTTCACCGAGACACCGTGACTCGACGGAACGCATTACACTGCGAAGGGAGTCCGCCATGAAGATCATCCTGACAGCCGCCCTCATCTATTCCGCCCTTGCCGCCGCCGACGGGTCCGTCTCCTACCGTTGCCCGTCAGGCGAGACCTTTCAAGTGCTCTACCAGAAAAGCGGGACGCGAGCCGTTCTGATCGTCCCCGGAAAACCCAAGCTCACCCTCCAGCAAAGGGGGCCGCAATACTCGGACGGATTCACAGCTCTGACCGTCCAGGGTCCCGAGGCAACCCTCGCCTCCGGAGTCGTAAACTTGAAAGGCTGCACCGACTCAACCGTGAAAATGGCGCCCCAAGCCAGCCTCGGCGGAAAGTGGACCCTCGCCACGCTCGCGGGCCAACCTGTCACGCTCCCCCGCCCAGCCTTCATCGACTTCCAGGCCGATGGCGGCACCGCCGGGCTCGCCGGCTGCAACCGGTTCAACAGCGGCTACACCTCCTCCGGCTCGTCGCTCGCCTTTAAAGGCGTCGTCGTCACGCGCATGGCCTGCATCGGGGACGCAATGAATATCGAAGTCCAGTTCTTGAAAGCGATGGAGCAAACCACGTCCTACAGCATCGCCGCCAAGACTCTAACCCTCCGCAACGCCACCGGCGAAGCTCTCGCCACGTTGATCAAAGACTGACATGCGCCCCCTACTCCAGCTCCTCCTTGCCATCCCGCTCCTGGCAGCCGACTCCCCCGTCGCTCCCGGCGCCAAGCCGACACAGGTCGACTCCGCCGGCGCCGGTGAAGGCCCCGTCTGGGGCCCGGACAATGCCTTATACTATTCCGGCCGGAATCGCATCCAGCGACGCGCCCCGGATGGCACGACAACTACGTTTCGCGAAAACGCCGGATCGAACGGCCTGCTGTTCGATCCACAGGGCCGCCTGATCGTCTGTGAATCGGGAAACCGCCGCATCACCAGAACCGAGAAGGACGGCGCCATCACCGTCCTCACCGACCGCTACGAAGGCCATCGATACAACTCGCCCAACGACCTCACTATCGACTCGAAAGGACGCATCTACTTCTCCGATCCCCGCTACGGCCCCCGCGATTCCATGGAGATGCGCGACTCGGCCGGCAAACTCGTCGAAGGCGTCTACCGCATCGATGGTCCCGGTAAGGTCACCCGCATAATCACCCACGAGGTCGACCGCCCCAACGGCGTCTTCGTCACCCCGGACGACAAGACTCTCTTTGTCGCTGACAACAATAACAACACCGCCGGCGGACCCCGCAAGCTCTATCGATTCCTCCTCCGGCCAGACGGTACGGTCGACCACGCCTCCCGCCAGATGATCTTCGACTGGCAGGACGGTCGCGGTCCCGATGGCCTCAAGATGGATAAAAAAGGGCGCCTCTTCGTCGCCGGCGGACTCAACAAACCCAATCCGCCGCACGAGACCGACAAGTTCAAGGGCGGCGTCTATGTCTTCTCTCCAGAAGGCAAGCTGATCACAATGCTTCCCGTCCCCGTCGACGAAGTCACCAACTGCGCCTTCGGCGGCGCCGACCGTAAGACCCTCTTCATTACGGCTGGCGGCACCTTGTGGAGCATTCCGGTCGATACGCCCGGAGTCCGGTGACCTCCCGTCGACAGCTGCTGATGGCCGCCCTGGCTCCGGCCCAGACGTGGCCCCTCGGCATCAGCCTGAAGGGCTTCCCCGGCTGGCCGCTCGATCGCTCGCTCGCCCTTTGCGCCGAACTTGGCTATTCCGGCGTCGAACTCATGGCCGGGTCGCCCCCCGTCCGATCGTTTCCGATTCTGTCAATTATGGAGGATCTCCGGCTCCCCGGTCCCGAAGAGCCCGAGCGGCTCGAAGCCAGTCTGCGGCTCGCCAAGTCCATCAGCACCCGGCGGCCGCCGGTGGTCGAAACGGTAGTCGGCGGCAAACCAGCGGAGTGGCCGGACATTCGGCCACAGTTTCTGACGCGGCTCAAGTCCTGGGCGCGCATAGCCGAGCGATACCGCGTGCCGGTCGCCATCAAAGCTCATATCGGCAGTGCGCTCCATCGTTCAGCCGATGCCGTGGCTCTCATCCGCGAAATCGGCAGCCCCTTTCTGCTGCTGAACTACGACTACAGCCACTTCCAGCTCCAAGGCGAATCCCTCGCGGAATCGCTTGCCGCGTCGCTTCCCTACACCTCGATGATCCATGTCAAAGACTCCACCGGTCAGGCGCCGAACCATCGGTTCCTTCTCCCCGGCGAAGGCTCCATCGATTACGCTGCCTACGCCGCCCTCCTCCGCCGATACCAATATCGCGGGCCCATCGTCATTGAAGTCTCGACGCACGTGCTCCAAGCCCCCGGCTATGATCCCGCTCGCGCCGCGCGCGAGTGCGCCCTTCGACTTTTTCCCCATTTTCCCCCGTCTTTACTTAAGAACGCATGATCCCTTCTGTCTCTGAAAGCCGCGCCGCGCGCACGCTGCGCGAGATCTATGAATCCGGCCGCCCCCTCGCCTATATCCGTTCGTCCGAGGAGCTTCGCATCGGCCGCCTTCTCACCGCCCTCGGCCTCCCGGTCTGGACATGGAGCCTCACTGATGGCCTCCATCAATCGGACGGGAGCCCCGTTCCCGGCACAACGGACGCCCGCGCCGCGCTCGACTTCATCATTGCCCATCCCCACCCGGCCATCTTTCATCTCAAGGACTTCCACGAGCCCCTCCGCGACTCCTCCGCCGTCCGCCGCCGTCTCCGCGATGTCGAGTCCGCCTGCTTCGATCGCCATAAGTTCGTCGTCATTACGTCCCCCGTCCGCTCCGTCCCCGAAGAACTCGAACGCAGCATGGTCTTCGTGGAACTCCGGCCGCCGGATGAGGTCGAACTCGCGAGCTTCCTGCACGACGAACAGCCCGACGCCCCGCCCGCCTTGCTCCCGCAGTTCGCCCGCGCGCTCAAGGGGCTGACACTTGACGAAGCCCGCTACGCCCTCCGCCGCGCCCTCGCCGCCAAACCCGAACTCTCTGCCGCGTCCCTACCCTTTCTTCTCGAAGAGAAGCGACTGCTCGTCAACCGTAGCGGCGTAATCGAGTTTCTCTCGACGCCCACCAACGTCAACGAAATCGGCGGCCTCGAAGGCCTGAAGAAATGGCTCTTCGAGCGCCAACGCCTCTTCGAACTCCGCGACGAAGTCAGTTCGGAAATCGTCCCCAAAGGCGTCCTGCTGATGGGCATCCCCGGCTGCGGCAAGAGCCTCTCGGTGAAGGCGATCGCCAGTTGCTTCCAACTGCCGCTCTATCGCATGGACATGAATGCCATCTTCTCCGGCCGCCACGGTAAGCCCGAAGTGGTCTTCTCGGAAGCCTGCCGCATGATGGAGGAAATGGCCCCCGCCGTCCTCTGGTTTGACGAAATCGAGAACGCCGTTTCCACGCAAACCGTGGGCGGAGAATCCGGTCGCATGTTCGGCTTCTTTCTCACGTGGATGCAGGAGAAGACGCGCGGCCTCTTCGTCGCCGCCACGGCCAACCGCATCGACGTGCTCCCCGCCGAACTCCTCCGCAAAGGGCGTTTCGACGAGGTCTTCTTCGTCGACCTCCCCGTCGATGACGAACGCCTGGACATCTTCCGGATCCATCTCGAACGCCGCGGCGTCCCGGTCGCTGGCCTCGATCTCACTCAGCTCACACAGTTCACGGGCGGCTGGTCCGGCGCCGAAGTGGAACAGTGCGTCGTCTCGGCAATCACCAAGGCCAAGCTCGCCGATCGTGCCGTCAACATACAGGATCTGATCACGACCGCCGTCGGTATCGTCTCTCTCTCTCGCACTATGAAGGAACAGATTTCGAACATTCGCGCGTGGGCCTTTGAACGTGCCGTCCGCGCCTCGCCCCCGGCCAGCCGCGCTTCGAAGCCTATGATGTAAGGATGTTCCGCCGGACCTTCCTCAGCCTCGCCCTCGCCAACCGCGGCCTCCGCCTGGCTACGTTTCAAGCCGACGTTACCCCGCCCCTCGGCGCCGCGCTCTGCTACGGACTCGTGCCTCCCGCCGATACGGTCACTGATCCGCTCTCGGCCCGGGGCGTCATCCTTCTACCAGCGGGCCAGCGCCCCATCGTGCTCTGCGCGGTCGACTGGCTCGGCATCGGCAACACCAGCCACGACCGTTGGCGCGCCGCGCTCGCCAAGGCCGCCGGCGCCACGCCGGACCGCGTGGCACTCCACACCGTCCACCAGCACGACGCCCCCGGCGATGATGCCGCCGCGTTGGCCCTGCTCCCTGCCGGCATCCCGCTCGGCCCCGATGCCTTTGCCCGCCAGGCGGTCGACCGGGTCGCCCGCGCCATTCGCGCCGCCAAGCCGGTGACCATCACGGAAGTCACGGCCGGGGCCGCTCCCGTCGTCGAAGTCGCTTCCAACCGCCGCATCCTTGGCCCGGATGGCCGCGTTGCCTTCGGCCGCATGACCGCATGCCGGAACTCGCCCCAGTGCCAAGCTCCGGAAGGCGTCATTGATCCGCTGCTGCGCTCCATCAGCTTCTGGGCGGGCCCCCGCCGCACCGCCACCCTCAGCTACTACGCCACCCACCCGATGAGCTACTACGGCAAAGGCGCTATCTCCGCCGACTTCGTCGGTCACGCCCGAAATCAGCAGACGGATACCTTCCAGGTCCACTTCACCGGCGCCGCCGGCAACATCGGGGCCGGCCGCTATAACGACGGTTCGCCCGAACTGCGCCCCGTGCTCGCACAACGCATAGCCACGGCGATGACCGCCGCCAAGGCCGCTGAAAAGCCCGTCCCGTTCTCCGATGTCCGCTGGCTCTCGGAGTCCGTCGCCCTGCCACTGCGCGAGGGCGCCGGCTTTGCGGAATCCGAACTGACAGCCGCCATCGCCAACACGGCACTCGATTCTAAGCAGCGGGCCAACCACGCCCGCTATCTCGCCTTCTATCGCCTAACGAAAGCCGACCGCCGCATCGACCTCACGTCCCTCCGCCTCGGCCCATTCTCCATCGTTCACATGCCCGGCGAACTCTTCGTCGAGTACCAACTCGCTGCCGCCGCCGAACGCCGCAACGAACTTGTCGCCACCGCCGCCTATGGCGACTACGGCCCCATGTATATCGGCACCAGCAGCTCCTATGCCGAGGGCGGCTACGAGACCAGCGCCGTCTCCCGCGTGGCGCCATCAGTCGAAGACGTGCTGCTCTCCTCGGTCCGGTCTCTGCTTCGGTAAGGCCTTTATACTGTTAAATTGCCGCCTTAAATGGAACCACGGATCCATCTGCGCGGCTACCAATCGCGATCCGCGCATCCAGGTCGTCGCCTTCAACCACGACATCTTGATCCACCGCGAGAACATCGCCATCCACTGGGAGGCTCCGTTTACTTGCCTGCTGGCCGACACAGATCGCGCCTGCCTGATCGACACCGGCGCCACGCCGGAAGCCAAAAACACTACCCACTCCGTGCCACCGTTGACGGCCTGCTGCGGCGATTGGCTCCCTTCGCGGGAAAGCGGCACTGCCGCTCACCGTCATTCACACCTCAGGCGAGGATGTCGCGCAAAACCAGGCGGTGACCCAGTTCCGGAACCGGCCGGATACGACCATCGTGCCGGTCACCCTCGACGGCATGAAACGCCACCTCAGCTTCTCCGCCTGGCCGCAAGGCACCGCCGCCATCGACTTGGGCGGCCGCACCGTCACGGTACTCCCTACGCCGGGCACCCACAAAGACGGCCCCTCCTTCTACGACAGCGCCACAGGCCACCTCTTCACTGGCGACCTGCTCTTCCCCGGACGGATACTGATTTCCAACGATACCGACTACATCGCCGGCCTTACGCGTCTCGAATCCTTTGCCGCCGCCCAGCCCATCCGCTGGCTCCTCGGCGCCACATCGAAATGAGTGCGATACCGGGAGTGCAGTACTCCACCCGCACCAATTTCAAACCGCTCCGGGAACATTCCCCGCGAAGTGGATCCATGGCTCCACGTCTCTCCTCGACAATCAGGACCCGCCGGTGCAGGTCCACTGGTACATCCCCCACACGGTCATCATGCGGGAGAACAAAGCTTACAACTACGAAGGCGCCTTCATGTACCTGTATTTCCGGAACGATCGCGCTATCCTTCTCGATCAAGGCTCCACCTCGTCGCCCACCGAATGGCCGCTTCAGACAGTGTTGGATGACGTCATCGATGCGTGGTCCCGCCGCAATCAGCGCCCCGCCGGCATCGATATCGTCCTTGCCTTCAGCCATCTCCATGGGGACCATTGCGCCGGACAGAACCAGTTTCTCGATCGGCCGAACACGCGCATCATAGGCTTGACCGATCAAGAAATGCTCTCCTTTTGGGGCATGAAGCAATACCCGGATTCACCAAGACCATCACTAGGCCAGGCATCTATTTCTCCGGCGATGTCTACCTGTGCAACCGGACCCGCTTCCGGACAACCATCCAAAAGAATCCATAATTCTATTGAGGGAAGGCTGGCGCCGCCCGGGCTGCTTCGATATCCTCATTGCAGCCGAGTATGCGTGTCCCCCTGTTCTCTCTCCTTGCCGCTGCCCTCCTTGCCGCTGCCCTCCACGCCGAGGAGCCCAACCTCATCGACCGCCATATCTTCGGCAAGATCCAGGCCGGCAGGGTCCCCGTGGCCGCGCCCGCCTCGGACTCCGAGTTCCTCCGCCGCGTCTACCTGGACGTCACCGGCCGCCTGCCCGACCCCGCCGTCACCCGCAAGTTCCTCGCCGACTCCGATCCGCAGAAGCGCACCAAAATCATCGACTCTCTTTTCCCCGTGCTCCCCATCAGCGGGATGCGGTCGGTCAGCGAGGCCCCATTCCTCGACCGCTGGACCTATTTCTTTGACGACCTCTTCCGCAACGGCCAACTCTTACAGGAAGGCATCAACACCTTTCACGACCATATCTACAAGTCCCTCACGTTGAACATCCCTTACGACGAGTTCGTCCGCGATCTCATCACCGTCAACGCCGTCTCCACGTGGGCCACCGGCTCGGCCAATTTCATAGCCCGCAGCCACGTCTTTGAAGGCGATGGCTACCAGATGAATCACGAAGACACCGCCGACGAAATCGCCATCAACTCGACGAAGCTCTTCCTCGGCGTCAACCTCGAATGCATCTCCTGTCACGACGGCGCCAACCACCTCGAGAAGGTCAATCTGTGGCTGTCGAGCCGCAAGCGCGCGGAAATGTGGCGGCAAGCCAGCTACTTCGGCAAAACGTTCATCGATCCCTCCTACGGCCGCTTCCCGCACTTCCAGGTCCGCGACTCCCGTAAGGGCTATGACCTCTCCACCCGCAGCTCTCTCCGCCCGCCTCGCAATAAGAAAGCCGACGTCACACCCACCTTCCTTCTTACCGGTGAGCGGCCCCTTCCCGGCGAGAATTACCGCCAAGCTTACGCCCGCCAGCTCACGAGCCACCCCCAGTTCGCCCGCGCCGCGGTGAACCTCTTCTGGGCCGAACTCATGGGCCAAGGCATTGTCGATGGGCCCTTCGATTTTGACCTCGCCCGCCAGGACCCGAAGAATCCGCCGCCCGCACCGTGGACGATCCAACCCTCTCACCCCGAGCTACTCGATGAACTCGCCGCCGACTTCCGCAATCACGGCTACGACCTCCGCCACCTGTTCAAACGCATCGTCTCTTCCCGCGCCTATCAGCTCTCTGGCAAAGCCCCGGCCGGTTGGAAGTCCACCTATGACTCTTATTTCGCCCGCCGGATGACGCGCCGCCTCTCCGCCGAACAAGCTTGGGACGCCGTCGCCCACGTCGCCGGGCATACCCAGTCCTACAAGATCACCTACGCCGACAAGCGCGCCGCCACCGTCATGCAAACCCGCTCGCCGCAGGACGTCGAAAAGTCGGATAAGCCCACTTTCACCGCCCTCCAGGCCTTCGGCCAATGCGACCGCTACGCCATTGAAGCCAGCCGCAAACCGACGATGGTACAGTCCGCCATCCTGATGAACGATCGCGTCATCCGCGAACGCGTCAAGGTGGCCAAAGGCAGCCGCCTCGAAACGCTCCTCCGTGCCGACCCCGCCCCCTCCAACGCGGCCGTCGTCGAAGAGCTCTACCTCACGGCCCTCTCCCGCCTACCCACCAGGGAAGAATCGGAGACGGGCGTCGAGCTCCTCCGCGAATATCGCGAACAGGGCGCTGAAGACCTCGTCTGGGTCCTGCTCAACCGCCTCGATTTCCTCTTCTACTAGGTCCAAGCCATGACGCCATTCCACCGCCGCCACCTCCTCCGCCTCGGCGCTCTCACTGTCTCCGGCTTTGAACTTGCGCAGTTCCTGCGCCCCTCCAACGTCCACGCCCAAAGCAAGGTGACGCCCCGCGGCTCGGCCAAATCCGTCATCTTTCTGAACCTGCAGGGCGGCCCCTCGCAGATGGACATGTTCGACGTGAAGATGGGCAAATGGGCGCCCGAAAATCGCGACGTTCGCTCGACGCCCCAGGGCTACCAATTCCCCTACGGCCTCTTGCCCAAGCTCGCCGATCGCCTCGGCGACCTCGCCGTCGTCCGCTCCGCCTCCGCTTGGGAAACCGTCCACTCCCGTGGCCAGTACTACCTGCAGACCGGCCACGCCGTCAGCCCCGCGCGCATTAAGGAAGCGCCCGCGCTCGGCTCCGTCATCGCCTACGAAGCGTTCCAACACCGCCGCTCCACCGACTTCCTGCCTCCCTTCGTTGCGATGAACTACGAGCCGTCCACCATGTACGGCCCGCTGCAGAGCGAAGGATGCCTACCCGCCGACTGCTCCCCACTCATCCTCGATCTCAAGGACCGCAACCTCCCCTTCGTCCTCGATGCGAAAGACCGCCCACGATTCGACCGCCGCTGGGAACTCCTCAAAAAGATGGACACCTCCCGCCACGCCCTCGACGATAGCTCACCGCAAGGGATGCGCCAGTTCGATAGCTTCGGCCGCGCGGTGCACAAGATGATGACCAACCCGGCCATCTCCACCGTGCTCCAAACCACTCCGGAAGAACGTGCAGCTTACGGATCCACGCCCTTCGGCGACGCCTGCCTAATCGCCCGCAACATGGTGGCCGCCGATGGTGGCGCCAAGTTCCTGCTCGTCACCCAGCCCGGCTGGGACCACCACGGCAACATCTATGGCAAGTTAGGCAAAGGCGGCCTGTACAAGACCTGCGCCGATCTCGACGCCGCCTTCTCCGCGCTGCTGCTCGATCTACGCCGCCTTAAGTTGCTCGATTCCACGCTCGTCGTTTGCATGGGCGAGTTCGGGCGCACCCCCGGCGAACTCACCCCGCTCGCCGGCCGTGAGCACTACGCCGATACGATGTTTGCCCTCTTCGCCGGGGCCGGCGTGAAGGGCGGGCGCCTCTACGGCGCGACGGATGCCGCAGGAGCCCACATCACCGACTTCGGCTGGTCCGCCAAGCGCCCCGTCTACCCGGAGGACGTCTGCACTACCATCTACAGCGCCCTCGGCATTGATTGGACCAAGCGCATCACCAACACGCCGTCAGGCCGGGACTTCCTCTACGTCGACCCCGCCGCCGGCACCAAGAGCATTAACTTTCGCGAGGTCGCTGAGCTCTACTCCTAGCCCGCACGGCGTCCCAACGCCGCCTCACCCAGCCCCGGTTCCGCTCGCGAATCCGGCGCCACATCCGGCCGGCCGCGGAGTTCCACCACAACCCATAGGCCGCTGCCCGCAGCGCCATGACTTTCTCATAGCTCCATCGAAACCACCCAATCGTCAGCAGTTGCGGCTGCGTCAATTGAAACAGCCGCGCCACGACGGCCGTCCCCGTCACCTTCGCCGTGATGATCGTCCCAATGCCCAACATCGGATGCCCACCGGCCATCCAGTAGAGCGCCAGAAACTTGATCGGCGCCAGCCCCACCGAAGGAATTCCAAACATTGCCAGCGCGCCCCACGGCGGAACACGCCGGATCCACTCTTCCATCGCGTGGAATATGGGCAGCCGGCCCAGCAGCGCCAGCAGTCCGGAAAGCTTCCACAGCGCCTCTTCGACCAGCAGGACCACGCCCGCCACAACCAGCAGCGGGTACGTGATCACTCGTTTAGAGAAGCGGCGCACCTACCTCCATTGAGTGCTTTGCGCAATGCCGATCTGGCTGCCGAGCGTCCCATAGTCCAGGCCGGTGGCTTGGATCCGCATCCCGCGGCCAACCGTGGCCAGCGCCAGCGTACCACGCTGCAAGAGAGTCAGCCCCGGAGCCGGCGTTAACGTCTGGCTCGAAGGCAGCGTCAGCAGCACCGTGGCGGGAACCGTGAACTGACGGTCCGCATTGCGCGCCCAGCACTGGAAGGAAGCCCCGGTCACTTGCGTACCCTGCGTCACAAAACTCTGGCCCTGAATTGTCACTAGTGACGCCGGCTCCCCACCGCTCCACGTCACTGTCGTCCCTGCCGAGCGCGTGATGGCCTCGAGCGAAGCCCGGTTGGTCCATTCGAACTCCGGAGCCACCGTAATGCTCCCGCTGAAGCTCCCGATGTCCGGGCCGCCCGGACCGCTCATCGTGTAGCGACCCGCGTCCAGATAGTTCCCCGCTGTGCCATTGCCCACCTCGGCTGAATAGCCGATTACTCCCACCGAATTGATCGAACGGGCCACGGTGCGGTCACCGGCCGGCCCCGCCACCGCAAGCGGTGTACCTGCGTCCAGGCCCCGATACACCAGATCCGGAAAAGGATTGGTCAGGCCCGTGGTCACGATACAGGAGCCCGCAGTTGGCACGAAAAAGTTCGACCGGAAAAGCGGCGCGAGATTCCCGCTCACGCGGTTGTACCCGGCCGAGGCGACATCACTCCGAATCACCGATCGCGTAATCGCGCCACCCGCCCCGTCAGCCACCGAGTAGCTGATCGAGCGGGTCAAGCCAAAGCTTCCGGTAGTGAACTGCCCGGCCCCAATCCACCGGCTCACCTCTTCCGGCGTTACGGAAAGTCCTTCATCGCCGCCTTCGAGTGCCGGACACTCCGCACCCGAGGCCGCCACCGGGATCGTGCTGAAATTGCTCACGTAGCTGCCGGAGGCCACTGCAACCGCCACGCCACAACCTGTACCCACGTTCGCCGGCACCACGACGTTAATCTGATCCAATCCCGGAAACACCGTCCGTCCGTGGTACAGCACCGTCGCTGGTTTTCCGCCAATCTCCACCAGGATCGGCACATTGGCCAGGTTCGTCTGCGTCTGAGCCACGGTCTCGTCGCCCGCCGATGGCCCGGCGCCTGTGCCATACAGCACAATCACATCGCCCGGATGCGTCGCGTTCGACGGCCCCAGCAACTGGTTCGCCGCATCAAACACTGCCGCCGCTCCGCTGCCGGATCCGTCCAGCGTCAAAGTGCCGAACGCACTCTGCACCACACGAATCGGCGACGTTGCGCTCGTACGGCCATTGTTGGTCACCGTGATTGTTCCCGTTCCCACTGGAGTAGCCGAAGGTAGAATCCCCGCCACCTGCGTCGGCGTGACGTAGTAGAGGATCACCGCTCGTGTCACACCGCCCACGGTCACTGCTGCCGAGACGCCTTCAAGCGTCGTTCGTAGCGGCACACTTTGTAGGCCCGTCGACGAATTCGCCAGACCTGTGCCAAAGATCACAAAAATGGAACCCTGCGCAATACCGTGGTGAGGCAGCGCCGCCGGCACATAACTGTAATTGTTCAGAACCGCCGAAACCACCGGCTGTGCGGAGGCCAATCCTCCGCACAGAAACGCCGCCCACACCAGCCGGAGCACTATTCCGTACCTTCCGCAAAGGCCCGCCATTTCTTCGCGAGCTCACCTTTACCGCCCATGCCCGGCGCACCTGAGTACATCATCGAAAGGTTGCGCGCCGCCAAGCGGTGACCGCCCTCGGCCGC
This sequence comes from Bryobacterales bacterium, assembly GCA_038215275.1. Taxonomy (GTDB): domain Bacteria; phylum Acidobacteriota; class Terriglobia; order Bryobacterales; family Bryobacteraceae. The sequence goes on from JBBQRA010000003.1 coordinate 49,385, forward strand.
CTTCGTCAGCCAACGTTCGCCTTCCTTGAAGTTCTGCTCCGTGCCGTTACCGACCAGGTACAGCATGCCCACCCGCGCCGCCGCCGTCACGTCTCCCTTCTCCGCCGCCGCCAGCGTCTGCTGGAAATTGCCCAGCGGACCAAAGCCGTCGTTCTTCGCCGTGATTTCCGCAAGCCATTTATCCCAACCGCCGACCGGCTCCCGGTTCTGCTTGCGGCCCAGGTCACCGCGGAATTCGCGATCCCGAATCGTGGCCAGCGCGTTGTTGGCCATCGTCCGCAACTCTTCGTCCGGATCTTTCAACAGGCCTACCAGCGCCGCAAACACGGGCGGATCCTGCCTCACCCCGTTGATCTGCAGTTTCACCGCGTTCACCAAACCGTCTACCGCGCTCACGCCGTACGGACCCTCGTCGAGCGCCAACTTGATCAGCGCCCCCTGGGCCGCCTGACTGCGCCAGTTCGCGTTAATCGCCAACACTTGGATCGTTTCTGGGGTCGCCGGCAAACCGCCGATCGCCGCAATCGCTTCCTCACCACAGTTCGTCTTCGCACAGGCCTTGATGGCCTCTGGCGTTAACTTCTTCTTCACCACTTCGCCCGCCGCAGCGCCGCCCACAACGGCCAGACCCGTGCCCTTGGCCAGCATTGCCTTTTCAGCGGCCGATAGAGGCAGCCGCTTGTTCCGCTGCGCCACCGCCCAGGCAATCGCATCGTCGTTCGTCACCGGGTGATACGTCCGCTCTCCCAGGTCATCCACTTCGCGATAAATCACCGGATAGCTCTTGGCCTGCACCCGGCTGTAGCCGTCGCGCACGTTGGTCAAGTGGTGCGACAAGTCACGCATGCCCAGAACCATATAGATGCCCGGCCCTTCTTTCTCGGCATTGAACGGGGTCACGTGCGACGGCATCAGCCACCACGTCCAGCTATAGGAGATGGACGCCGCGTACAGGTCCGGGAACAGCATCGCCATCTGCCCGGAGATCTTGCCGCCCTCGCCTTTGCCATAGAGGTACACCCGGCGCGGATTCACCGGATAGGTCTTCTTCGCCCACGCGAGCAACTGCTGAATCGGCTCATGATCGGCCGTACCGAACTTCCGCTCCTGCGGATGCGCGCCGATCACGACAAACTGATCGCTCAAGCCCAGTCGATCGAGCGCCGCCTTCACAGGCAGCATCTCATCGCCGGTCGGACGGTCATGTTCCGGAAAACACAGGAACAGGCCGACTTGTTTATTCGGATCCGTGGTCCCGGCCGGGGCGATGCCCGCCGGCGCGGAGACCGCATAACGAATGATCGTCTTGCCGGCCTCGTCCTTCAATTCTTGCTCTAAGGGCGTCAGACCCCACATCAATCCGATGCTCAATACGCTCAGTAATGCCGCTTTCATGAACAAGACTATATCTAATTCTGTATCCGCTATCATCAACAGTCATGCGCCTTGCTGCCCTTTGCCTGCTCACCCCCTCCCTGTTTGCCCAATCGCCGCTTACCCATACTGACGTTTTCCGGGCCGGCGTCGGTGGCTATCACTCCTATCGCATTCCCGCCCTCCTCACCGCCGCTAACGGCCATCTGCTGGCCTTCGCAGAGGCCCGCCGTGACAACCGGGGCGACCCCGGCCTCGGCGATATCGACTTAGTTGTTGCCCGGTCCACCGATCAGGGCCGCACTTGGACAAAGCCCGAGCTGCTCGACGACCCCGGCGAAAAATGGTCAGCCTCCAACCCCACGCCGCTACTGGACCGATCGAACGGCCGCCTCTGGATCTTCTTCAATCGCTGGCAACCCGGCTACGGAACTGAGAAGTCGCAACCCGGCCAGCCCCATAACCAGATGTGGGCCCGCACCAGTGATGACCACGGACTCACCTGGTCCGCTCCCCGCGACCTCACCCGCGACAGCCGCGAATACGACCACTGGGGCGCCATGTTCCTGGGCCCCGGCGGGGCCATTCAAACCAAGTCCGGTCGAATGTTAATCCCGGCCTCGATGAAGGCCGACCTCTTCACTGCCCAAGCCACCGTCGGCGGCTTCACGGGCTCTATGGGCCTTATGCGCGCCTATATCCTGGCCAGCGACGACCACGGCCAATCCTGGAAGCGCGGCGCCCTCGTCCCCGCCCTAACCAATGAAAACCAATTGGTCGAACTGGCCAACGGCAACGTCCTGATGGACGCCCGCCAGAACAACGGCGACCACCGCTGGTTCCTCACCTCCCCGGACGGCGGTCAATCCTGGCTGCGCCCGCGCCGCGGCCTCACCGTCACCGCCGTCGCCACCGCCATCGAACGGCTCGGCAACCGCCTTCTCTGGACCGGCCCTACCATGAACAACCGCCAGAACCTCGTCGTCCGCTCGAGCTACGACGAAGGGCAAACCTGGATCCAGGAACGCGTCATCTACGGCGGTTTCGCAGCATACTCTGACCTCGCCGTGCTCTCCGATGGCGCCGCCGGCGTCCTCTGGGAACGCGGTTCGACCGAGCCCTATCAGGCCATCACGTTCACGCGCCTTCCCCCGGCGTTCCTGGAATAACGAACTCGGCTACGGCTTTCCTCCAATTAGGTGCTCCTGCAAAATCCGCTCCAGCACCAAGCTCTGCGGTACCGAAACCAGAATCGAAGCAAAAATCAATGTGGACCGATTTGGTCGTCTTGTGTTACGCTCAATTCCATGAATGCAAATGTGTTGCAACTGCCTCTTTTGGCGTTAGCCGTTGCCCCCATCATCGCGGCTCAGTCCGCTGCTTTCCCGGTCCGTGGCGTCGTGCAGGATGCCTCACGCTCCGCCATCGCCGGTGCCCAGATAAGGGCCATGACGGGCCTGAAAGGCCAAGAAACGACGATTCTATCCGATCCCCAAGGCCGTTTCGAATTATCGCTCGCTGCCGGCAGCTACCGCCTTCTCACCTCCGCCGCAGGCTTCTCCGCCACCGAACAGGCCCTCACAGTTGCGGACAAGCCGTTGCAAGTCGGTATCACTCTCACCATCGCGCCCTTGGCTGAAACGATCCGGGTCTCCGGCGGCCGCGTCCTCTCCTCTGGTGCCGACTTGCAACGCCTTCCCGGCGCTGCCGACATTCTCACAGCGGAAGTCCTCCGCGAAAGCAATGTCATGACCACGGAAGAGGCTCTGCGGAAAGTCTCCGGAGTCCATGCCCGCGGTGAGGACGCTTTCGGTCTTCGCCCCAATATCGGCATCCGTGGTCTCTCCCCCACTCGCTCTACCAAAGTCCTCCTGCTTGAAGATGGTATCCCGCTGTCCTATGCGCCATACGGCGACAACGCTTCTTACTACCATCCCCCCGTTGATCGCTTCGAAACCATCGAAGTCATGAAGGGCGGAGAGCAGATCGTATTCGGCCCCATGACCGTTGGCGGCGTCATCAACTACGTCACCCCGGCTATCCCAGCCAAGCGCGGCGGCTCCCTGATGCTGATGGGCGGCAATCGCAACTATCTCAATGGACACGCCAAATACGGGGCAAATTTCAAAAACACGGGTTGGCTGATTGACCTCCTTCGCAAACAGGGCGAAGGCTCCCGGGACAACGTCCGCCATGGCATCACCGACTTCAACGTAAAGACCCTGACCAGCGTCTCCTCCCGCCAAACTATCGGCCTCCGCTTCAACTCCTACGCCGAGGATTCCAACATCTCCTACTCCGGGCTCCGCGAAAGCGAATTCCTCGCCAACCCGCGCGGCAACGTCTTCCGCAACGACTTCTTCAACACCAATCGCTACGCCGGCGCCGTTACCCATACGCTGGCCCTGTCCGACCACCTCGTACTCTCCACCAACGGCTACGCTTCTGCCTTCCTCCGGGACTGGTGGCGCCAATCCAGCAGCTCCAGCCAGCGCCCCAATGACTCCGCCGACCCCGCCTGCGGCGGCATGGCCAATCTCCTCACCACTTGCGGAAACGAAGGCCGCCTCCGCTACTATCAGACTTGGGGCGTCGACCCCAAGTTGAAATATACTTTCAAGTTCGGCAACGCGCAGAACGAATTCGACCTCGGCTTCCGCTACCACTCCGAGATTCAGGAACGCTACCAGAAGAACGGCCCGCTGCCCACTTCCCGCGATGGCGTCGTCGCGGAAAACAACGACCGCCGAGCCCAGGCCGCTTCCTTCTTTCTGCAAAACCGTTTCGTCTTTGGCAATCTGGCCATCACCCCCGGCCTCCGCTTCGAGTCCGTGAATTTCCGGCGCGTCAACCATCTCAACGGGGCTCGCGGGGATACCCGCCTCACGCAATGGATCCCCGGCATCGGCGCCGCCTACACCGTGGGCAGCCGCCTCACCTTCTTCTCCGGCCTCCACCGCGGGTTTGCCCCGCCTCGCGTCGAAGACATCATCAACAACAACACCGGCGCATCCGTCGATCTCGATGCCGAGTTGAGCTGGAACTATGAAGCCGGCGCCCGCGTCAACCTACCCGGCGATCTCCGGGCCGAAGCTACCTTCTTCCGGATGGACTTCGAGAATCAGATCGTTCCCGCCAGCGTCGCCGGCGGCCTAGGCGCCACACTCACCAACGCCGGGTCCACGCTCCACCAAGGCGCCGAATTTTCCACCGCTTGGCAACTCGCCCGCTTCCTCCCCCGTCAGCATAACGTCACGCTCCGCACCGCTTGGACCGCGCTGCCCATCGCCCGCTACTCCTCGGATCGCTTCAGCAGCATTCCTGGCTTCACCACCGCCCGGATCACCGGCAACCGGCTCCCCTACGCACCCAAGAGCCTGCTGACGTCCAGCCTCAGCTACACCCACGCCAAGGGAGTTAACGTGTTCGTCGAGAACGTCTATACGGGCAGCCAGTTCGGCGATGACCTTAACACCATCGGAGGCACGCCGGACGGCCAGCGCGGTCTGCTGCCCGGCAACGCCATATGGAACGCCTCGGTTAACGTGCCCGTCACAACCAGCACCACGCTCTTCTTCACCATGAAGAACGTCACCGACCGCCTCACCGTCGTCGACCGCAGCCGCGGCCTGCTCCCTGGCATTCCGCGGCTCGTTCAGTTCGGTTTCCGGTTCAATTTTTAGCTACTGCTTGTCCACCGGCAGCTCCGGCTTCGCGCTCCACTCTTCAAACGAGCCGTCGTACAACTTCACATCGCGGCCGGCTAACCGGGCAGCGAAGTACGGCACGGTGGCCTGCATCCCGATGTGGCAGTAGGTCACCAGTGTCTTTCCCTCGCCCAGTTTCTCGCCCAACGCGTTCACGGGCTGAAAGGCTTTCGACTCCGTCAGTAAAGTCGGAAACGGAATGCTCTTCGCCCCCGGTATGTGCCCCGCACGCGGCATCACCCCGGCGTTCGCACCCGAATAAAACTCCGGCAACCGCGCATCCACCATCGTCACCGACTCGTCCCGCAAGTGGGCATTCACCCACGCCGAGTCCACAATCAGTTCCGGCCGCGGCTTCACCGTCAACGCCCTCGCCGCCACCACCGCCGGAGCCTCCGTCGTCAACGGCAGCCCCTTAGCTTTCCAAGCCACCAAGCCCCCATCCAGCAGCATCGCCGGCAGGCTGTGATACTCAAACGTGAACCAGATCCGCGTCGCCGTCTGCACCGATTCGTTCCCCGCGTAGATCACCACGCGCGTCCCGTCCCCAATGCCCCACTGCATCATCCGCTCCCGCATCAACTCCGGCGGCGGCATCTCCAGCCGCAGCTTCGAATCCGGCTTCGAAACATCGGCCAGCGTCACGAGGCGCGCCCCCGCAATGTGACCCTCAGCATAATCCTTCGCCGAACCGGCGTGCAGGATGACAACATCTTTCTCGGCAGACAACCACTCCGGAGTAACCAGCAAATTCACGGCAGCAACCATCATCGGCATCACAAGCATACCTACAGTGTCCGCGAACGCGGATACGGCGTGTTCCACCCCTTCACCGCATGCCAGATGATGCGGTCCAGCACGTCAGCCGGCGCCTCGTCCGGCTCGCTGAAGTCCATTCGCAGCGAAGCCTCGGCCCCCTTGCGCTCCGCCCCGCGCAGCGCCCGAAGCGGCGGGTTCATCTCATCGAGCGGCACCCGATTTTTCTCTGCCACGTACGGCGCCAAGTCCGCTTTTTCCGTGAACACACTGAACATCGGCTCCGCCGCCAAGTCGAACTGGTTCTGCGGCGGCAACCCCAGCAGATGCTGAATCGTCCGGTACATGTGGATCGTCGTGTAGAACGTCGAATCCACCGCCTTCCGCTTCACCCACGGGCCAATCACCATCCCAATCGTCCGGTGCCCATCCACATGGTCCAGGCCGCTCTGCGCATCGTCCTCCGTCACGAAGATCACCGAGTCCTTCCAGTACTTGCTCTTCGAGATCGCCTCCACCAACCGCCCCAACGCCAGGTCGTTGTCCGCCACCATCGCCCGCGGCGTAGGGAACCCCGGCGAGGTGCCGCTCGTATGGTCCTGCGGCAGCAGAATCACATTCAACCGCGGCAGATCGTCGTTCTTCTCATACGCCCTAAACTCCTCCAGGAAACGGTCCACCCGCACCTGATCCGGCACCGTCAATCCGTACGCCGGCACGTTCGGCGAATAGACATCGCGCAAACCCACAATCTGCGCCCGCGGCGCAATCTTCACCTTGCTGGTTCCGTTCTTCCAGTCCGCGTAGATATCGCTCCATGTCGCCTTCGCCGGCGTGATGGTATTCAGACCGCGCTCCCCGTAGCTCCGCACGCTTACGCCATGAACCTTCGCCGCGTCCCAAAGAAAATCGTTCGGCGCAAACAGCATCGGGTTTTGATCGTTCCGCCCATTCCCATACTTGTGTACCCAGTCGCTCGCGTAGCCCTGCGTGCACCACCGGTGCCCCAATGCCGACTGGTCCGCCGGCGTGTAGAAGTTGTCCAGCAGCACGTACTCCTCCGCCAACTTGTGATGGTTCGGCGTCACGTCACGCCCAAAGTGCACCAGCTTCGGATCGCCATTGCCCTGCGGCAAATCGCCGAAAATCTGGTCATACGTTCGGTTCTCTTTGATCACATAAAAGACATGCTTCACCGGCGCAATCTTCCCCTTCTTCCCCCGCTGCAACTCGCCCGAGTCGTTCGCCCGCACCGCCTTCGTCCACTCCGCCAACTGCTTCGCCGACGGCTGCGGAATCACGCTGATCAACCCCTTCCGGTTCTTGTACGTCGGCGGCAGCGAGCCCATCCCATACCCGCTCGCCACTACAATTTCCCGCTCATCCGCCGATAGCGCCACCGCCGTCGGGTACCACCCCGTCGGCACAAACCCCCGCGTCTTCCCGCTGCCCGTATCGATCACGGCCACGGCATTGTCTGCGCCATTGGCCACATATAACGTCTTCCCGTGCCGGCTCACCGCCAGCGCATTCGGCGCGCTGCCCACCGGCGCCTTCGGCGTAATCCGCGCCGGAATCGTCTGCACCACGCGGTCCCCTTCCGTATCAATCACCGACACTGAATCGCTATTCGCATTCGCCACGTAAAGCCGTGTCCCGCGCAGCGCCAGCGCGCTCGGATGCAGCCCCGTCTCAATCTCCTTCACCACCTTCCGCCCCGCCACATCCACCACTGACACCGTCCCCGACTTCGCGATCCCCGTCCGCGGATCCACTACCACCGGGAACACTCCGTCCGTCATATCTCCCGTCCCCGGCCGCCGCCCGCCCCAGTTCGACACATAGGCCTTCCCCCCGCTCACCGCCACCGTGTACGGATAGCTCCCCACCGCCACCGTCTCAACGCTCTTCTTCCCCAAGTCCACAATCGCCAACGCATGCTTCTGGTTCAACGCCACCAGAACCGTCTCTCCCATCACCGCCAATCCGCTCGGCGCCCCGTCCATTTTGATCGTCCCATCCGCCACGAACCCCGCCCCCGTCCGCCGGAACAACTTCAACTCTTGATCCTGCCCCCCGCCCACGAACAGCCGCTCCCCATCCGCCGAAAACGCTACCCCCACAAAGCTATCGCCCAGCGCAATGGTCTGTTCCACCTTCCGGCCGGCCATATCGAGCAAATGCAGAGCCCGCGGAGCAAAGTTCGACCCCGTCACTACCGCCATCCGCTTCCCGTCAGGGCTCAGCGTGATTCCCAGCGGCCGGTCGTTCACCTCCAGCGGCACGCCCGCCGGCGCCACCCATTGTCCTGTCGGCAGCAGCGTCCGCCCATCGGACTGCTTGCCCACTTTCAACGTCCACACCGCCGCGCCCAACAGCGCCAAGCCACACAGTCCAACCAGTATCCGCATCGCCCGGCAGCGTAGCACAATTGGGCACGTCCCAGGCAGCAATCCTTTTACCAACTGCTACCCTAACGAATGTGCAGATGGATGTACTCAAATACATGTGTGACCAACACCAGACCCAGTCATGCGGATAGACAGCCTCGAACTTATCAACTTCCGTGGATTCGAGAACAAGTCGCTCACACTCCATCCGAATTTCACGCTCTTCATTGGTGATAATGGCTCTGGCAAGACAAGCGTCCTGGATGGCCTGGCCGTCGCTGCCGCCATCTGGTTGGTTGATCCCCCCGACTCCAAGCTTGCTGGCAGCCGCAGAGAAATCTTAGTCTCGGAGATCCGTCTCGAAGCAGAGGCCCGTGGAGATCGGCTCCAGTTTCGTGAGAAAAGACCGGTACTCATCAAGGCATCGGGCTGTATCGGAGAACACAGCGATATCTCATGGACGCGACAAATTAGAGTGGACGGACGACGCACCACGAATGCTGAGGCCAAAGCGGCTCTGAGCATCATTAGAGATATCTATCGCCGCGACGACGCCGGTGAAGACGTGCTTTGTCCGGTGCTAGCCTACTATGGGGCCGGACGCGCATGGCTCCCATCGAACCTCCAGAAGGCAAAACACGCAATGCGCGGACCCTCCCGCCGGTGGTCGGCATTCTACGACTGCTTCAATGAGCGCATTCGATTCGGTGAATTGCACTCATGGTTCCGAAAGGAGACGATCGAACGAGGTAATTTGGGTGGACAATGGCGCAATGGCTATGGAGCCGTGGCCCGCGCAGTCCTAATGTGCTTGCCCGGTGCTGACTCGATTTTCTTCGATGCAGATCGAGACGAAATCGTCGTTGAAGTCAAGGGCAATCGACAGCCATTCAGCAACCTAAGCGCCGGGCAGCGGATGATGGCCGCGCTAGTTGCTGATCTCGCTATCAAGACCGTGACGCAGAATGCGTTCCTAATTCCCACAGAGGGGCCGCTCGCCGCTGACGCCCTACCTCGGGTGTTGGCGGAAACACCTGGGCTAGTTCTTATCGACGAACTGGACGTCCATCTTCACCCCGCTTGGCAACGCCACATCGTCGCCGACCTGCGCTCGACATTCCCGTCCATCCAGTTCGTCTGTACTTCTCATTCCCCTCAGATTATTGGAGAGATTCCGAGTGAGCAAATTCGTGTTCTGCACGATGGCGAAGTCTCGGCCCCATCAGCCTCATTCGGACTCGACTCCAACCGCGTTCTGGAGGAGATCATGGAAGCGCCCTCCCGTAATGAGTCTACCCGGATTTCGTTGCGCGACACCTTCGACCTCATCGAAATGGGCCAGTTCGAAGAAGCCAGGGGAAAACTTGAAAAGCTGACTGAGCAGCTTGGACCAGCCGAACCCGAGATCAACAGAGCGAAGGCACTGATGGCGTTTTTGGAGACGGAGGTGTGAAAAGTATCGCCAAAGGACCAGTGCCGCCGGAGCTGATCGCCCATCAAAAGAGCACCAACCCGACTTACGAGAACTTCCGCCACCGAGATCGACTTCGGAATGCGCTTGTGGCGGAGCAACGAGGTCTGTGCTGCTATTGCCAATCTCGGATTCGCGCGACTGCGGACCACATGAAAATCGAGCATTGGCATTCACAAAGTCGCTATGCTGGGGAGGCGCTCGACTACCAAAATCTACTTGGGGCCTGCCGAGGAAACGAAGGACAACCGAAGAGCCTACAGCATTGCGATACCAGCAAAGGCGACTCCGTTTTGTCCCGAAATCCGGCGAATCCCGCGGACAACGTCGAAACGCATGTCGTTTACCTTGGCGACGGACGTATTTCTTCACGGGATACGCAATTTCAGAACGAATTGGAAGCGGTGCTCAACCTGAACACGCCTCGGCTCGTGAACAACAGAAAAGCCACGCTTGACGCATTCACCCAAGCTATCCCCCTCACGGGTAAGCTTACCCGCCCCAAGCTCGAAAAATGGATGGCGCGATGGTCCGGCGAGGAGTCCGCTGGGGACATCGAGCCTTTCAGTGGAGTGGTGACGTTCTGGCTTCAGAAGAAACTTCAAAAAAAGCTGTAGCGTATTCCGCGGCTTAATTTTTCGCTTGTCGAATGGCTCTCTTACTCGTCCGGGCGCAAGCGAAAAGCAGGTTATAGGCCCCCTCTCCGATTCATCTTGCGCCTCGCTTCTGCCTTGCGCATCCGTCGTCAAGGTCACCTCCGCTCCGGAAGACCAACCCACTTATTGATCCGGTGTCCTGACGAACGACTTCAACTCTCCTGCCGGCGACCCCTCGCCGCCAACTACAGCTCGGCCCTTGGGACCAACCAACTCAACACGCCTCCGCCCAGCGACTTCACAGGCTCCGAAGCAGAAAACCACAGCGACTACTTAGTCGACCTTCGATCCCCGGAACCCACCCGTTTCTATCTGCGGCTTCGCTCTCGTCGTTCTCGGATCGGCCCGCCGCCGAAAGTGCTAGTCGGCCCGGCGGAACCGGTCCCCCGTCTGCTGGCTCCACTCCGCCAACATCCGCCGGTGGCGCGCCAGTTCTGCCGACGCCTCGGGCCGTCGCGCGAGGTTCACCACCTCCCCCGGATCCTGCTCCAAATCGAACAACTGCTCCGCACGCTCCCCGCTCCGAAACACGACGTACTTAAATCGCCCACTCCGCACCATTCTTCCGTCCCGGCTCGCATCCTGGTAACGCAGTTCACTCACTACGTACTCCCGCCCCGCATCCTTCCGCAGACTCGCCCCTCGCATCTCCGCCGGCGCCGCCACCCCGGCGTAATCACAGAACGTGGGCAGAATATCCAGCAACGAAACCAAACGGTCCGTCACGCCCTGCCCCACCCCCGGCCCCGCCATCATCATCGGCACATGCACACTCTCTTCGTAGAACGCCGCCTTCTGCGCCCACCGGTGCCCGCCCTGCCCTTCCCCGTGGTCGCTCGCAAACAGCACCACCGTCTTCCGGTCCAGCCCTGTCTCCTCTAACGCCTTCAACACCGCGCCGATATAGCCATCCACCGCCTCCACCATCCGGTAGTAATCGTGCAGATATTGCCGTACATCATCCCGCCGCCACTCCGCCGCCACCCTGATGCCCTGCGACATCAAGTCATACCCCTCCCGCCGGTGGTACTGCATGCACTCCGGCTCCTCCGGGTCCGCGGCCATGTTGCCCGGCGCAGGCGGATAGCGCGAAACGTCCACATGGTTCCGCGTCCCCGGATGCTGCCGAATCCAGTCGCAAATATCATGCGGATTCATAAACGAAGCCACCATCAGAAAGGGCTCCTTGGCCGCCGGTCCCCGCAACCACTTCGCGCACTCCCGCGCCACCGGCGCATCCATATCCCGGCCCAGCGCGCTCCCTCCCACCAGCTTTTCGAATCCCGTCATCCCATCGAACGACTTCGGCAGATGCCACTTCCCCGCGTAAACCGTCTTGTACCCCGCGCCGGAAAACACCTCACCCATCGTCGGCATCCCCGCGACAATCGGCCGCCCGTTCACCTCCACCCCCGTCTCATTCGGCATCCGCCCCGTGAAGATGCTCGACCGCGACGGCGAGCACACCGGATACGTGCAGTACGCCTCGGTGAACGTCGTCCCCCGCGCCGCCAGCCGGTCCATCGCCGGGGTCTTCAAGTACGGATTCCCACACCCGGACCATGCCGTGTGCCCCTGCTGATCCGTCAGAATCAGCAACAGATTCGGCCGCTCCACCGCCGCCCACACCGGCGCCGCCATCATCCCGCTCACCATCGCCCGTCGACTCATCATCGACGCCATAATACAGCGCCCGGCCTACGCACTATAAAAATTCTTCGCCCACGCGTGCCGCGCCAATCGCTTCATCACCTCCGCCGGCAACGGCCCCCGCTCGCTCGCCGCGATATTCGCCTCCACGTTCTTCACCTGCCGCATCCCCGGTATCACCGACGACACCTCCGGATGCGAAAGCACCCACTGCAAAGCAATCTCCGCCAAGCTCCCGGACACTCCTTCCACATCCGCCCGCAGCGCCGTCACCCGCTCCACCACCTGCCGCTTCCGGTCGCCCGCAAAATACATCTCCCGGAACTCACCCGGCGCAAACACCGTCTCCTCCGTAATCGCCCCCGTCAGCGCCCCCTCATCCAACGGACACCGCGCCAACACGCCAATCTCATGCTTCGCACACAGCGGAAACAACTCGATTGCCGGCGTCGGGTCAAAAATGTTGAAGATCACCTGCACCGCATCAATCATTCCCGTCTCAATCAATGACAACGCCGACCCCGGCTGATGGTCATTGATCGAAATCCCAAAATGCTTCACCTTCCCCGAACTCTTCAGCGTCTCAATCCCCCGCCGCCAATCCTCCGCCGCGAGCCACTCCGGATTCCATACATGAAACTGCTGCAGGTCGATCTGCTCCACACCCAGATTCCGCAGCGACTCCTCCGTCGACTCGACGATAAACGCCAACGGAAACACTTCCTCGATCGCCACCCCCGGTTGCGCCGGCCACACCCGGTTCTTCGGAGGAATCTTCGTCGCAATCGTCACCGCATGCCCCGCCCCCCGCGCGGCCTCTCCCACCAACTTCTCCGAATGGCCTTCGTTGTAAGCCAGCGCCGTGTCGATAAAATTCAACCCCAGCTCAAACGCCCGCCGCAGCGCCGCCAGCGATTGCGTGTCGTCCCCGCCGATCCATTGGCGGCCCCCAATCCCCCAGGCTCCATACCCAATCTCACTCACCGCAATCTGCGTTCTGCCCAATTTTCGAAAGCGCATTAGACCTTCAGTTTAGAATAGGGAGGCTCATGGATACGCTCCTCGACCCTCAGATCCTCGCCGCCACCTGCCGCCGTCTCGAAGGCCTCACGCCGGACACCAAAACCCTCTGGGGCCGCATGTCCGCTCACCAGATGGTGTGCCATCTCAACGACAGCTTCCTCCTCGCCATGGCAGAAAAGACGGCCTCGCCCGCCACCAACTTTTTCCAGCGCACCGTCATCAAGTGGCTCGCCCTCCGCCTCCAGCGGCCCTGGCCCCACAACATCCCCACCCGCCCCGAAATGGACCAGGCCCTCCGCGGCACCCCCCTCACCGGCTTCACCGACGACCGCAGCCGCCTCAGCAGCCTCCTTCACCGCTTCGCCCAACCCGCGCCCGCCTTCGGCGTCCACCCCATCTTCGGCCCCATGACCTCCTGGGAGTGGCGCCGCTGGGGATACCTCCACGCCGACCATCACCTCCGCCAATTCGGACTCTAATGCAACGTCGCCACTTCCTCTCTCTCGTCGCCGGCTCCGCCCTCGCGCAGCCCTCTTTCACGCCGCCCAACATCGTCCTCATCCTCGCCGACGATCTCGGCTGGGCCGACCTCGGCTGCTACGGCGCCGACCTCCATGAAACGCCCCGCATCGATCGCATCTCCCGCCAATCTCTGCGTTTCTCGAACGCCCTCTCCCCCGCGCCCGTCTGCTCCCCCACGCGCGCCGCCCTCCTCACCGGTAAGCACCCCGCCCGCCTCGGCATCACCATCTGGCACGAGGGCGCCGTCAACCCGCCCACCAATCGCGCCCTCCTCCCCGCAGCCTCCGAAGCCAGTCTCCCCCACTCGGAAACCACCCTCGCCGAAGTCCTCCAGCAAGCCGGCTACTCCACGGCTTTGGTCGGCAAATGGCATCTCGGCGACGCCGCGCACCACCCCGAAACCCAAGGCTTCGAAGTCAACATCGGCGGCACCCACTGGGGAGCCCCCGCGACGTACTTCTATCCCTACAGCGGGCCCTTCGGCACTCAGAAGGAGTTGCGCTACGTTCCCAGCCTCGCCCCCGGAGTTGAAGGCGAATACCTCACCGACCGCCTCACCACGGAATCCCTCCGCGTCATCGACGCCTTCGCTGCCCGCCAAAAACCGTTCTTCCTCTATCTCGCCCACCACGCCCCCCACACTCCCATCGAAGCCAAGCCCGCCCTCGTCGCCAAGTACGAAGCCAAAATCCCCAAAGGCGTCAACCACACCAACGCCGCCTACGCCGCCATGGTCGAGTCCTTCGATCAAAGCGTCGGCCGTGTCCTCGACCATCTCCGCATCCGCGGCCTCGACCGCAACACCATCTTCATCATCACCTCTGACAACGGCGGCTTCCTCCACAGCGGTAACGGCCCCCGCATCACCACCAACGTCCCCCTCCGTTCCGGCAAGGGCTCGCTGTATGAGGGAGGCATCCGCGTCCCCCTCATCATCAACTGGCCCGGCGTCACTCCCGTCGGCGCCGTCTCCGCCGAACCCGTCGTCCTCACCGACCTCTTCCCTACCCTCTGCGCCGCCGCCAAGGCCCCTCTTCCCGCCGGAGCCACCGACGGGCTCGACCTGCTCCCTGTCCTGCGCAACCCCGCCGCCCGCCTCCCTCGCGAAGCAATTCATTTTCACTACCCGCACTACTACCCCACCACTACCCCCGTCTCCGCCCTCCGCACCCGCGATTGGAAGCTCCTCGAATACTTCGAAGACAACCACGTCGAACTCTACAACCTCGCTCAGGACCCGAGCGAGAAGTCCGACCTCGCCGAAAAGAACCCCGCCAAGGCCAAAGCCCTCCGCGACCAACTCCACGCCTGGCGCCAATCCGTCGGTGCCCGTCTCCCCACACCGAACCCGAAAAAGGAATAGTCTCCCATGCGCCTCGCCCTCCTCCTGCTCCTGACGTTCCCTCTGGCCGCCCAGCCGCCTTTCTCTGGGATGGCCGGATCCTGGACCGCCAAGCAAGGCCGGTCCGCGTTTGAAGAGTCCTGGCTGCCTCCCGCCGGCGGTTCCCTCCTCGGGTTAAGCCGCACGGTATCAAACGGACGTATGGTGGCCTTCGAGTATCTCCGCATCATCGAACGCGATGGCAAGACGTTCTACGTCGCCCAGCCGAACGGCCGCCCACCCACCGAGTTCAAACTCACCTCCTCCACCCCCACCAAAGCCGTCTTCGAAAACCCTGCCAACGACTTCCCCAAAATCATCACCTACGAACTGACCGCCCCCGGCAAACTCACAGCCACCATCTCCGCCGGGGACAAAAAACAGGAGTTCCGCTTCGAACGCCAGCCGCCCCTATAAATCGGTTAGGCTACCAGCATGCGCCCCGTCCT
>JBBQRA010000004.1:0-58611 GCA_038215275.1 Bryobacterales bacterium
TCTTTGTGTGTTCAGGTCAGGTCTCTCTCATATTGTCTTTGCCAGTGAAACCAGTTGGCCTTCAGGCGCGTCCCCCAAGAATCGCAGAGTGAAAAGGATCTATCGCTTCATGATTTATTCCGGGCTTTTACGCCTGTTCATCTTTGCGTTCTCAATTAGCGTCGCCGGGACGTCTCTTCTACTGAGCCAGCAGCCGCCGCAGCCCCCTGCGCCGAAGCCTACT
The DNA here is from genome assembly GCA_038215275.1 of Bryobacterales bacterium. Taxonomy (GTDB): domain Bacteria; phylum Acidobacteriota; class Terriglobia; order Bryobacterales; family Bryobacteraceae. The sequence goes on from JBBQRA010000004.1 coordinate 224, forward strand.
GCTCCGAAGCCAGCGAACCCGTTCGAGACCGTGCCAACCGCGCCGACCGAGGCGCCCAAACCCGCACCGGCCAAGCCTGGACTCATCACTCCGACCGCGCCGCCGGGCGAAGTGGACGATGTGATTGAACTCATCGAGTTCCGAGGCGCACGCCGCGTCCCGCAAGACACCCTGCGGGCTATGATTTTTTCAAAGAAGGGCGACAAGATCGACGAAGACGCTCTTCACCGCGACTTCATGTCGCTATGGAACACTGGACGGTTCGACGATATCGTACTTGAGCGGGAGCCCGGGCGCACCGGGTACATCATCCGGTTCGTGGTTGTCGAGCGTCGAATTGTTCGCTCCATCCGCTACGAAGGCGCCAAGTCGCTGACCGTTTCTGAAATTCTGGACCGGTTCAAAGAACGGCGCGTGGGACTTTCAGTGGAGTCACAATACGATCCGAACAGGGTCCAGCGCGCCGCCGTAGTTCTGAAAGAGTATCTGGCCGAGCGCGGCAGGCAGTACGCTACGGTGGAGCCCGAACTGCGCCAGATTCCTCCGTCTTCGATGGAAGTCGTTTTCAAAGTGGACGAAGGTCCCAAAGTGAAGGTCGGCGAGATCAACCTCGAAGGCAACAAAGTCTTCTCTGACCGTGCCGTCCGGAGGGCCATGCGGAGCCTGCGTCCGGTGGGCATCCCGCGGTCGATCCTGTTTGAAAATCTCTTCGCGAAGACGTTCGACTCGACGAAGCTTGAACAGGACAAGCAGATGATCGTGAACTTCTACCAGGAGAAGGGCTACTTCACGACGCGCACAGGCGAGCATACCGTCACAATTCGCGACGTGGGCGGCAACGGCTTCAGCATTCCGCTGTTCTATCCGAACAAGCCGGGCAAGCGGGCCGACGTGACCATTCCGATTGAAGAGAGCCGCTTGTACAAGTTGAATAAGCTGAACGCGGTCGGCATGAAGCTGTTTCGTACCCCCGAGGCTATTCTGCCGCAGGTGTTTGGCATGAAAGAGGGCGATGTCTTCTCGATTGCCAAGCTGCGGAAGGGCATGGAGCAAATCCGCAAGCTTTACGGCGAGTTCGGCTACATCGACATGGTGCCGGAGCCGGATATCCAACCGCAAGTCGGTACCGATAAAATCGACCTGACGCTCAACGTCGACGAGGGCAAGCAATTCTTCGTTCGCCGTATCGATTTCTCCGGTAACGTAACCACCCGCGACAAAGTGATTCGCCGCGAACTGCTAGTCGATGAAGGCGACCAGTACTCGACGCGGTTGTGGGAGCTCTCTCTGCTGCGCTTGAACCAGCTTGGCTACTTCGAAGCGTTGAAGGAGGCCGAAGCGGCCGAAATCAAGCGTGACACCCGGACCAACACTGTCGACATCACCTTGAAAGTGAAAGAGCGCGGCAAAAATTCGGTTCAGCTTTCGGGCGGCGTCTCCGGCATCTCGGGCTCGTTTGTATCGTTCGGCTACTCCACCAACAACTTCCTGGGTTTGGGCGAAACGCTCGGCATCAGTAGCCAGTTGGGTGACCGTATTCGCGACGTGACGTTCTCGTTTACTGAGCCGTATCTGCTGGACAAGCCGATTCAGGCGGGTTTCACGGTATACATGCAGCGGTTCAACTACGACCAGGCCCGCGAAGTCTCGCTTCTCTCTGGCCGCAATCTGATTCCGAGCTTTCAGGCGCTTGGTACACAGAACCTGCTCAACTACGTCACCAACGGTATGGGCTTCACTGCCTTCGCCTCCACCCAGTTAAAGCGTTCGTTCGCCCGCGTCAGCCTGACCTACGGCTATGACATTTCGACGGTCACAACGTTGTCAGACGCCTCGAGCAACTACTTCAACTTCCTCTCCTTCCAGCGGACGGACGGGCCGAACCAGCTGGACGGAATTCGGACCAGCAAAGTGGTCCCATCCTATAGCTACAATACGGTTGACCACCCCATCACCCCGACCCGCGGTCGCAGCCTGTTCATCTCAACGACGTTCGCCGGCACGTTTATGGGTGGCAACGTGAATATGGTGGAGCCCACGATCAGCTCGACCTATTTCCGCAGCGGCTTCAAGAAAGGTCATGTAATCGGTATGCGCGGTTTAGGCCGATTGATCTCCGGTTATGGCGGCAAGGTCGCCCCGCCGTTTAACCGCATCTTCATGGGCGGCGAAAACGACATCCGTGGTTTCGACATCTGGGGCATTTCGCCTATCTCGTTCATCCCGAGCGAAGCGAGCGTGGCGGTATTGAACGACGACGGCTCGGCCCGTCTGCAAAAAGTGCTGCAGGATGGCGTAGAGACCTTCGTTCCCGTGGCGCAGCGCATCCCGGTTTACCAGTTGACGACGACCGGTGGTGACACGCAGATGATCGGCAACTTCGAATACCGCATTCCGATCTTTGGACCCGTCGTGCTGGCCGCCTTCTTTGACGCCGGTATCAACCGGATCTCCTTGAAGAACCAACTCCGACTGAATCCCCGTCGGGTGGAAGAGTTGAACAGCCTCTTCCCTCAGGCCGGCTTCAATCAGCAGATCCCGGTGAACACCGAGACCGAAAAGATGCGCATGTCGACGGGTCTCGAAATGCAGATCATGATGCCCGTGGTCAATGCGCCATTCCGCTTCTACTGGGCGTACAACCCGACGATCGTTCAAACGTTCCTGCAACCCCCGGTGGTGCTTGATCGTTCTCAATTCCCCAACCAGCAAACGTTCGTCAATTCCGTGGTGCAGTGGGGCCAGGCGACGCCGTTCTTCGAGCGGCGGCGGGTGTTCCGGTTCACCATCAGCCGAACCTTCTAGTACAATCAAGTTAACGCAAGTTAGGAGTTTTCCCACTGTGAATCGCCAGATTTTGTGGCTGCCCGTCGTTCTCATCGGCGCCGGTATCAGCCTTTTCGCTCAAGCTGCCCCTTCCAAGGTCGGCATTATCCATATCCAGAACGCAATTATCGGCACCAAGGACGGTCAAGCGGCGGCAAAGTCGCTTGAAGAGAAGTTCCTGCCTCGGCGGAAGGAAGTGGAAAAGAAGCAGGCCGACATCGCGGCGTTGCAGAACCAGCTCCGCGCTTCGTCCAATACGGCCAGCGAGGATGTGAAGAATAAGTTGATGCGTGACATCGATGCCAAGCAGAAGTCGCTGCAGCGCGATGCCGAGGATTTCCAGGCCGAAGTCGACGGCGAACAGCAGAAGGTGCTGGGCGATCTCGGCGGCAAGATCATGGCGGTCATCGACAAGTACGCCACTGACAATGGCTTCGCGATCATCATCGACGTAAGCTCGCAGCAGAGCCCTGTGCTTTATGCGGCCACCTCGATCGATATTACCCGCGAAGTGGTGGGCCTGTACGACAAGAATGCTCCTGGCGCAGCCCCGGCTGCTCCGGCGGCTGCCCCCGCTCCGGCCAAGAAGGCGACGCCCGGCGCCAAGTAATGCGGTTGGCTCCCCTGGTTCTCGCCTTGGCTTGGCCGCTGGCGGCCCAGGAACTGGAGAAACTGTTTGAACAGGAATGGGAGAGGTTCTTACGGATCTCTCCCATTTTTGCGTCGACGATGGGCGACCGGCTCTACGCGCAGAAGTGGCCCGATCTGTCACCGGCCGCGCTGGAACGGGACTTTAACGATACGAAGGCCGCTCTGTCTCGCCTCCGGGCCTTGCCCCCGACGCCGGCCCAGGCAGTCAACCGGGCGATCTTCGAACGCATGCTGTCCGAGCAGGTGGAAGAGTACGAACTCGGTTGGCGGTTCGTACCGGTGAACATGCGGGACGGCGTTCAGAACACGGCCGATGTCGCGAATCTGTTGAACCTACGCGATGAGCGTCACGCTCGTGACTGGTTGGCGCGCTTGCGGGCCTTTCCGGTCTATATGGACCAGACCATCGCCCTGATGCGGGAGGGCATGCGGCGGAAGCTGGTGCAGCCAAAGATCGTGATGCAACGCGTTCCGGGGCAAATCGAACGGCAGTTGCAGTCGAATCCTTTCCTGGCCCCGTTTGCATCCCACCCCCCCGTTTTGCGAAACGAAGCCAAGCTTGTCATCGAGAGTTCTGTGTTTCCCGCGCTGCGCAAGTTCAAGCAGTTTCTCGAGACGGAGTATCTTCCGGCCTGTTATGACGGTGTGGGGATTTGGCAAGCGCCGGAGGGGCCGAAACTCTATGCCTACTTTGCGCGGAACTTCACCACCACCGGGCTGACGCCCGACGAGATCCACGCGATCGGCCTCCGCGAGGTGGCCCGCATTCGAGACGAAATGCACTCCGTGCAGCGCAAGGCGGGCTTCCCCGGCACCCTGCCGGAGTTCTTCCAGTATCTGCGGACGGAGCCCCGCTTCTACTACGCCACGGGCAGCGAGTTGCTCGACGGCTACCGGGCCATGGCCAAGAGGATCGACCCGACACTCGTGAAGCTGTTTCGGAAGCTTCCGCGGATGCCATACGGCGTCGAACCGATCCCCGCCGAGATTGCTCCGGACACGACGGCTGCCTATTATCAGCCGCCGGCGGGCGACGGGTCGCGCGCCGGAATGTATCACGTGAATCTCTACAAGCCGGAGATGCGGCCGAGGTGGGAGATGATGGCTCTGAGCCTGCACGAAGCCGTGCCGGGCCATCACACGCAGATCGCCTACGCGCAGGAGATGGGCGAAGTGCCCAAGTTCCGTCGGTTTCAAGCGAGCTTTACCGCCTATGTCGAGGGCTGGGCGCTCTATGCCGAAAGCTTAGGTGACGAGTTGGGCCTTTACGATGACCCGTACGCCAAATTCGGCCAGTTGACGTACGAGATGTGGCGCGCGGTGCGCCTGGTGGTCGACACCGGGATCCATCACAAACGTTGGAGCCGGCAGCAGGCCATAGACTACTTCCTGGCCAATGCGCCGAAGACCGAGCTCGATGTAACCAACGAAATCGACCGGTATATCGGCTGGCCGGGCCAGGCTCTGGGATACAAGATCGGCGAGCTAAAGATCAAAGAGCTACGGCGGCGGGCGCAGGAAAAACTCGGCCCGCGGTTCGACGTCCGCGAGTTCCACGACGTAGTGCTGTCGACCGGCGCGGTACCGCTGGATGTGCTGGAAAAACGAGTGATGGACTGGGTGAATGGGAACTAAACGAGCACTGGCGTATGGCATGATCGGGATCGGCGTGGGCCTTCTGGGCTACGTGGCCCACTGGATCGCCGGGCTACTGCAGACGGCGAAGGCCGCCGCGGACGCGGGGCAACGTGCCGCAGCCGGACCGATGCTCGTCTGGGTGATGGCGATCGTACCGGCTGCGATGGTGCTAATTGTCGCGGGTATTGTGATGCGGACTAAAAGCCGCTCGGCTTAACCCAAAAGCTCTCTTTCCACACTCCGCCGCCGGGGATCGATTGGAGTTCCGAGTACTTGCCGGCGTGGGCGAGATTGGCTCCGTTCGTGATGCCGGTCATCGGCTCGAAGCAGATGAAGTTACGGCCCGGGGGCGCGTAGACGACAGCCACCGGATATTTGGGGCCGTAGACCACATCAATCTGCTGCTGCTTGCCTTTTACGGAGAACGTGGCGTTGGCGGCGAGGCCCGTGAAGACGTCGTCGAGTTGTTTGCCGCGGAGAGTGACGGGCGACGTATAGGGGTTCGGTTCGCGCTCGCCGGTAGGCGTGAGCTTCTCGTTGAGCTTGACGTGTTCGCGCGCCGGCAGGGTCACCTGCCAATCGTCGCGAGGCGCGTCCGTCAGCTGATAGTAGGGATGGTAGCCGATGACGAGCGGCATCGAGTCGAACGAGAGGTTCGTTACCTCGGTGTGGACCTCTAGGTTGCCGTTCTGGAGGCGGTAGGTGATGTCGATCGTGTGCGCGAAGGGCCATTGGGCCATGTAAGCCGGGATGCGGAAGAACTCGAGACGGAAGGTGAGCCAGGTTTGATCCGGGCCGTCGTAGATCCCAATCATCTTCCATTCGGGCGCGTAGTTCAGCAGACCGTGAATGGGCTGCTTGCTGCCGTCGAAGCGGTAGTTGCCTAAGCCAGGGTCGAGGGCGTAGTGCTTGCCATTGGCATAAAAGCCTTCGTGGTCCAGCCGGTTGGCCCAGGGCGCTAAAAATGGGGTACCGAGCAGCGTGGGCTTGGCCTTCAACTGGCTGAGGTTTTCGTACGGGGAGAACAGAATCTCCTGGCCCTTCACCTTCATGCTGTAGGCGTTGGCGCCAAGCGTGGGGGCGATGCGGACCACGACGTCCGACGTCGCGTCCCGCAGGGTGTAGATGCCGATGCCGTCATCGACGGCGGACTTCGCTTCGTAGCGGGCGGCCGTAAGTTCTGAGGTCATGAGAAGTGCGAGGAAGAGGGAGGAGCGCAAGTTATTCGTACCGTTCGCGAAGGTCAAGCTCGGTCTGCTCCTGACAGCACCAGCATTGGCCCGGAGTATAAGTCCGGATGGAGCAGATGTCGCACCAGTATGTCACGAAGAGGCGTTTTCCGTCCTTCACCGCGTACATCGCCTTCTTGTGGATGGGGCCGATTTCGAGGGCGTCCGCGCCACGGGATTCACCGATGAGCTCGAGTTCGAGGCCGATCACGCGCGGGTCATTCAACACGCCTAACGTGGGTTCGTCCCCGGTGAGCCGGATGCGGCCGGACGGGGCATCGAGGAGCTGACCGGCAAGTAATTTACCGCGAAAGGTAGCCGCGGCGGCTTGCGCCCAGGCGGCGATGACGGGAAGAAATACAGCGAACAGGCGGCGACGATTCACCCTTTCATTGTACAGTTCGTCACACTCCTGATACTCTGGGCAGCAATGACCAAACGGGTCTCTCTCTTCGTGACGTGCGTGGTGGACCAACTGCTGCCGCGCGCGGGGCTCGCCATGGCCGATGTGTTGAAGCGCGTGGGCTACGAAGTAGAGTTCCGCACCGCTCAGACGTGCTGCGGAAGGCCAGCGTACGAGGCGGGATGCCGGGAACAGGCGCGGGCGGTAGGCGAGCATTTTCTGGCTGCATTTGCCGATGCGGAGTTTGTGGTGACGCCATCGACCAGTTGCGCTTCGATGTTGCGGAAACGTCTTCCGGAGTTGAGCGGTCCGGCGGCGCGGGAGGTGGCTGGACGCGTATGGGAGTTCTCGCGGTTTCTCGTGGAGATTGCGAAAGTGGAAGATGTCGGGGCCCGGTTCGAGCACCAGGTGGTGGTGCAAGAGGCAGAAGGACTGAACTGCGGCCTCCGGCTGCTCGGCCACGTCAAGGGGCTGGAGCAATTGCCCATGAGTGATTGGGCAGGAAGCGGGGATCTGTGGGGGAGCTGCGAACCGGTAAGTCCGGGGCTGGTGAACCGGATTGTGGGTAGCGGAGCGAGCCACGTCGTTGGGATGGAGACTGAGCGGTTGCTGCTCTTGCGGAGAGCTTTGCAGCGGGGAAGTCATGCCATCGAGACTGTACACTTGGCCGAGGTCCTCGCCAGCCGATGACCAAGCCCGCTGAAATTCGCGGCCATGTCCTGGCCAATCTGGACCACTACCTGGCCGAGTTGGAGAAGCAACTGACGGGACAGGGCGGCAAGGTGGTCTATCTGAGCAGTGCGGACGAGGTGGCCGATTATATTGAACTGTTGGCCCGGGAGCGGGAGGTTCGCATAACGGGAGGGGTGGAGGACATTCGCCGTCACGTGGAACGGCTGGAACCGCGGGTGGAAAATTACTTGCAAGGCGAGTCCTCTGCCGCCGCGGAGGTTCTGCCGATGGCGGGCGGGGAGCTCGATATTTCCGCTGCGGCGTTCCTGGTAGCGGAGGCAGGGGCGATTTGCCTCGCTGGGCAGCGTGCGGGCGGCGCCGGTCCCCGGATTCAAATCGTGGTGGCGGGCATTGAGAAGGTGCTGCCGCGGATGCGCGACGTGGCGGTGTTTCTTCCGCTACTCGACGCCGGCGATACCCGGTTTCTCACCGGTCCCCGACGCGCCGGGGAACTGGACGGGCCGGAAGAACTCTATCTGATTCTGCTGGACGGAGGCAGAAGCGAACTGCTGGCCGACGTGGAGAAACGGGACCTGTTGCGCTGTGTCCGGTGTGGCGCTTGTTTGCCCGGCGAGGCGGGCGGAGATGCGGTGGTCTGCCCGGTTGGAATCGACATCGAGAGCCTGCCCTTGCTGCTGCGCGAGGAGGCTCCGGCCGAAGTGGGTGGTTGGAAGTTCCGTCTGTGGGGGTTCGTGATGCGGAGACCGCGGCTCTATGAGTTCGCCGGGCAGATGCTCCGGGCGTTCTGGCGGGAGGAGTGGGGGCTGCCGGCGCCTCCATCGAAAACCTTTCGACAATCGTGGCGGGAGGGCAAAAAGTAATGTCGCGCGACGCCGTTTTCGAAAGCCTGCGCCTGGCGTTGGGTCGAAAGAAATTCCAGAAGCCGTCTACCCCGCCAGAGCCTTTGCTCTTCGCCCGGAACTGGACGCTGGAACAGCGGCTGGAGCGGTTCCGGGAGGCGTTTGCGGCGCGAGGCGGAACGCTGCATGAAGTGAGTTCCGCCGAGGAAGCCCGGAGGGTCGTCGCGGAACAGATGGCGGGTGGGGAAGCGGTAGCCTCGGGTGCCCCGTTGTTGGCCGAGTGCGGGATTTTAGGACTTGCGGGAGTTCAATCGGGCTTTGCCGATCCCGAACTTCTTCGTAACGTATGCCAGACGGCACGCATCGGAATTAGCAGTTGCCATTGCCTGCTGGCGGAGAGCGGTACTGTGGTTCTGCGGTTCACCCCGGAAGAGCCCAGGTCGATCGCACTGGGTCTGCCGTTGTCGTTAATTGTAGTTTCGCGCCGGAAGTTGCTGGCGAATCTGGACGAACTGCTCGGCCTGAATCCCCGGAATTTCGAGTCCTCCAGTGAAACGGTGCTGATCAACGGGTCCGAACGCAGTGAAATCCACCTGATACTGATTTAGAGGAACATGCGCTTCACGATTGTATTCGGTTTGTTTGCCATGGTGAGTCCGGCGCAGTTGCTTGAGATTGGGGTCCATGGCGGCCAGCACCGCTTCTCCCGCGCGGCGCTCGGCAGCAGTGCGCAGAGCCCGGATGCCCCAAACGAATACAGTCTCGACGGGGGATTCCGGCTTGGTTTTCGCATGACAACGAACTCCGATACCTTCTTTGGTCACGAGTTTGGGTACGCCTACAATCGGACGCAGCTCGTGTTCGATGCCTCAGGCGAGCGTCAGGGTATGGCGACGCACCAAGGAACGTATAACTTCCTGACCTACGCGACGCGGGAAGGCAAGAGGGTTCGCCCGTTTGCAACCGGCGGAGTGAACTTTTCGAATTTCGTCCAGCCCGGAGCGTCCGCCACCCAAGGAGGCGGGTCAACGAAGTTCGGCGTGAATTACGGCGGAGGGCTGAAGATCCGAGTCAGCCAGATGTTCCTGATCCGCTTCGACGTGCGGCAGTATGGAACGCCCAAGCCGTTTCCGCTCTTCAATCGTTCCGGCTGGATCCGCCAGACGGAATATTCGGCTGGATTCTCGTTCGTACTTTGATTACCGTCCGGAGCGAATGCCAAACAGGTCGACTTCGCACCTCTGCGGCTCATCCCGATCGAATACGATACGAATCGAGTGGCCGACAGGAAACTTTGCCATGTAATTAGGCGGAATCACCGGCGAAACGCCTTCGTACCAACGTCCGTTGGGACCTTGGTAAGCATACGTGAACTGCGTCGGTCCAACCGCCTTGTCTTCAATGACGTGAGTCCGGACGGCGCTGTTAATGGGGAATCCGCTTTTGAGCAGACGGACAATTCGGAAGATCTGAAACGCCCGGCACCCCAGAATACCTAGGGCTACCGCCGTCATGACGAGGCCCAACACCAGAACCCCGATGCGTAGGGTTCGGTCCATGCTCTGGCGACCGCTCGCGGCGAGGTCGTAGAGCTCAGGCCGTCGCCGGTCATACCGGATTTCGACGAATCCTGCCGTCCGTGCCGCTGACTCACTGGGCCCATCGAGTAGAGCTTCTCCCCGATGCAGGGCCGACTTATCGTCGAGATATTCGAATAAAACCCAATATCGCTCCCCTCGCATCTCGCTCTCGCGGATCCGCGCCCGAACCAAATCTCCATGAAGTTCGAGATCGGCTGAGTTCCGGGTCAGAAAATACCCGGACAGCGCCAAGGTACACCCAATTAAGAGCGGTGCTAGGAAACCTAGAAAGACCAATCGCAGCGAAAACTGCCAATAACCCCACATGCCAGACCCTAGTGTCGCATGGCGGTATCCAAGCGGATGCAAATAGACTAGGCTCGTTGAGAAGCGTGCTCGCTCGCAGCCTGAACGGCTGGGCCTTCACTACGCGCCACGCTCAGCATAAGCCGACGGCCTTGGTAGTCACCGCCATTTAACGAGTCCACAGCTTGCTGAGCTTCGTCCGGAGTGGAGAAGTCGGCAAATCCGAATCCACGGGAATCGCCGGTGAGGCGATGATGTACAATCGCCACTGCAGTAGGCGAGAATCCTTGCTGCGCGAACCAGGACTCCAGTTCGTTTTCGGTTGCTTGGAAGGGAATATTTCCAATGAAGAGTTTTTTCATAAGCTTACCCAAGGCTCCTCAGAAAGGGGCCATAAATACAAGTTAATGAAAAAAATCTAACCGCGCAAGTAAATTCCCACTTTCGTAGCTACTTTGCCGTATCCGCTTGCCGTTCGAACACGACGGATTGCTCCATCACGCCGTTCGGCGTATCGATTTTGCGCTGCAGAGTGAGGGTCTGTTTGTCCGAGGAAAGAGAGAGGCGATCGTTGAAGTCGATCAGGTTCCCATTCAAGTCAAGCTTGCTTTTTACCGAGAGCACCTCGCCATCCCACTGCGAGACGGACTTTAGGGCGTTGCCGCGGATCTCGCTAGTGGTTTCGGTCCCATCGGTTTTCAGGTTGATTGTTCCTGTCCACTCACCGCGCTCTGAAGCCTGACTCTCCTCAATCTTGACGGTGGGCTCCTTGTGCTCAATCACCCGGGTGTACTTTTCCGGGCTCGGCATAGCTCCGAACTTGCTCTTGGCGACGTTCGCTTTCCAAGAACCGCTGAAATCTGGGGCGGAATAAGCCGCGAGGGTAAAAGCAAGGAGGACGAAAACGGAATTCATGTTTCGGAGTATAACTCACGAGCCGCTCAGATTTTCGGCAGGTTGGTCGATATAGGCGGCATAAGATGCGCTCAAATGCCGAAAATTGGACGTCCGTTCTTGCCGGTTGCGCTACCAGCGCGAGCCGCCAGTTGGAAACGTGGATTAGCCTGACTGAGCCGCCGGATCTCTTTGAGCATCTGATGACCACACTACAGGGAGATACCGAGGGGCAGGCCGACTTTCTGATGGAGGCCCATATCGTCGCGCGGGCTCTGTTGCAGCCGGAGGTGTTGCAGGACAGGCAAGCGAAAGAGGTTATGTCGATCGCCATGGCCCGGGATTCTTTGTTTGACATGAAGGTGTTGCAGCGGCTTTTGGCGCAGAGGGCGTGGCCGTTAGAGGTGCCCTACCCGGAAATTCAGCGTTGCCTGCTTCTCGTGGAGGATGCGCCGGAGCCCAATCGCATCACCGTGACGCTACTCAAGTTTACCCGCCATCCAGACATCCGCGTGCAGTCGAAGGCGGCCAAACTTCTGGGGCGGCATCTGTCAAGTCTGGACAAGATTGAAGAGTTGTATCTGAGCCCAAATGAGCGGGTTCGGGCGAACCTGATTGAAGGAATCGCCCGGCGGAAAGACCTCGAAAGCATCATGCCGCTGGTGCGGCGGGCAGCGCAGGACCCGTCGAACCGGGTCTCTACAATGGCGCTGGCCATCTTGGCCCGGAGGGGGCACAAGATGAGCCAGACACTATTAACCATGCGCCGTCGATCCAAGGTCGAATCGATCAGCTGGGCCGCGAATTTTGCTCACGAGGTTCTGGTGCGGCCGTTTCAAGCCGATGACTTGGGGAACCTAGCTTCCGCCCTTAACCGGATGGGTGTGGAGCCGGCTGTGGTGCCGGCTGTAGCCGAAGTAGATAGCGAGGCCGATGCCCATCCAGAGAAAGAGGCGTAGCCAGTTAGACCAGCCCAGCCCAGCCATCAACCCTAGGTTGACCAGGACGCCAAGGACAGGTACCAGGGGCACGAGCGGGGTTTTAAACGGGCGCGGAAGATCCGGGTGGGTCTTCCGCATCACCAGAATGCCACCGCAAACCAGGACGAAGGCAAACAACGTGCCGATCGAGGTCATCTCGCCGACCACAGCTATGGGGGCGAAGGCGCTGAAGCAGCTCACGAAGACCATGAACAACAGGTTGCTGCGCCACGGGGTCTGAAACTTCGGGTGGATCTCGCTGAACAGCTTGGGCAGCAGTCCGTCGCGGGACATCGAGAAGAAGACTCGACTTTGGCCAAGGAGCATAACCAGGATGACCGAGGTAAGGCCTGCTAACACGGCGATCTTCATCATGATCGCGAGCCAGGTGTATGGCATCTTGTTGAGCGCCAAGGTGATCGGGCTGGGCACATTGAGGTCCTTGTAGTTCACGATGCCCGTCAGAACGTGCGCGTAAAGGATGAACAGAATTGTGCAGATCACCAACGAACCGATAATGCCGATAGGCATGTCGCGCTTCGGATTCTTCGCCTCCTGCGCGGCAGTCGATACCGCATCGAAACCGATGTAGGCAAAGAAGATAATCCCGGCGGCGCGGAGAATGCCGGACCAACCGTAGCGGCTGGCGCCTTCGTTCGCCGGAATATAGTTGGTGTGATTGGAGGAATCGACAAAGGACCAGCCGATGGCGATGAAGACAATAATCACCGCCACCTTCAGAACGACGATGATCGAGTTCGCCCGGGCGGATTCTTGAATGCCGCGCATCAAAAGGAGCGAGATGGCGCAGACGATAAATACAGCCGGCAGATTGATTAGCCCGGTCGCCATGCTGCCGTCGGCCATCCTAATCGGTTCAAACGGAGAAGTGATCAGTGCCGGTGGCAGATTGATGCCTAAATCATGCAGGAGTGAGGTTAAAGTCCCGCTCCATCCCACGGCTACCGTGGCGGCGCCCACGGCGTACTCCAGCACCAAGTCCCAACCGATGATCCATGCCAGGAGTTCGCCCATGGTGGCGTAGGCATACGTGTATGCGGAGCCGGCGATGGGAATCATCGTGGCGAACTCGCTGTAGCACAGGCCGGCGAAGGCGCAGCCGATGGCGGCCGCGATGAAGGCCAGGGTGATGGCTGGCCCGGCGTGTTCGGCCGCGGCAACGCCAGTCAGCGTGAAGATGCCCGCGCCGATGATGGCCCCGATGCCGAGAGCGACCAATTGAGCCGCCGTCAACGTCCGTTTGAGCTTGTGCTCCCCGCCTTCCGCCTCTTCAAGAATCCGCGAGAGCGGCTTAGTTGCAAATAGATTCATGCCTTGACCTTCCCTTTCGTCCACCAGAAATATACCGGGATGCCGAGTAAAACGATGATCAGCCCGGGCCACGTAAAGCTAGGTTTGTACAGCAATAGCAACAGCTCAATACCACTCGCCAAGAGGATATAGAGAGCTGGCAAGACCGGATATCCAAATGCCTTATAGGGTCGGTCGGCCTCGGGGCGCGACTGGCGCAGCACAAAGATCCCCACAATCGTCAGGATGTAGAAAAGCAAAACAGCGAATATAACATAGTCGAGCAGATCGCTATAGCTGCCGGTGAGCGTCAAACCACACGCCCAAAGGCATTGAATCCACAGGGAGGTGACCGGAGCCTGGGTCTTGGGATCGAGCCGCGCGGCTTGGCGGAAGAACAAGTTGTCGAGCGCCATCGCGTAATAGACGCGGGCACCCGCCAGCGTGAGTCCGTTGGCGCAGCCGAACGTGGAGACCATGATGGCGGCGGCCATTATCTGAACGGCTACGGGGCCGAGGATGGCGCTGGCGGCGGCGGTGCCTACCCGGTCCTGGGCAGCGTTCTGAATCTGCTCGAATGGCAGGACGAGAAGGTAGGCGTAGTTGGCGAGCAGGTATAGGATGGAAACCAATCCTACGCCCAGCAGGAGCGAGAGCGGAACGTTCCGCTGCGGGTTCCGGGTTTCGCCAGCCGTGAAGGTGACGTTGTTCCAGGAGTCCGACGAGAACAGCGAACCCACCAGAGCGACGCCGAGCACACGGATCGCCGTGAGGCCGTCGAAGCCTCCGGCCCAGAAGTTTTCGCCGAAGTTGCGGGCGACGGCGGCATCGTTGCGTCCCACGAAGAAGGCCGCGCCGATCAGGCCGAGCAGAGCTCCTGTCTTGGCGACGGTGAAGATGTTCTGCACCACCGACCCGGTGCGAAGGCCGCGGGTATTCAGCCAGGTGAGGAATACGATGAGGACGATCGCGACAGCCTTCTGGGAAAGGCCGGGCAGAAAGACACCAAGAAACTTGGCGAAGGCGACCGCTACGGCGGCGATGGTGCCGGTTTGAATCACCGTAAAGAATGTCCAGCCATACAGGAAGCCGTACAACGGGCCAAAGGCCTCACGGAGATAGACGTACTGGCCACCCGCCTTGGGCATCATGGCGGCGAGTTCCCCGTAGCTGAGGGCGGCGATGAGAGTAAGCAGCGCGGTGACCACCCAAGCCATCAGCATCATGCCGGGAGAACCCACTTGTCGGCCGATGTCCGCGGCTACGATAAAGACGCCGGAACCGATCATGGAACCCATGACGATGGTGGTGGCGTCGAAGAGTCCCAGGCTGTGTTTTTGCGTGGTCATCGTTTGGTCACACTCCAGTATGGAGGAGTCCTGCAAAGTTGTGTAAAAGGCGAATTTGCCCGCGCCGGAGCCCATCTCAGCAGCCTGAGGCTTTCTGCCATGGAGAAAAAATTGATGATGCTGGCGGCGTGCGCCGCTGTTGCGCTGGCTGCAGGAAGGGCCAGGTTCGGCGGAACTGAAGGTCAGACGCTCGGGGACGGGTTAAGGCTGCGCCAGAGTTTCTTCGAAGGCCGCGCGTATTCGTGAGAATTGAAGCCTTAACTCAGGTGTTGGATCCAGGCGCGGGCAGTTTGCTCGACGCTGCCCTGTTGGAGTGCGCTGATCACAGCGACGGAATCCGCACCCGCTTCGATCACGCTCGCAGCGGTTGCCAGCGTGATGCCGCCGATTGCGACAACGGGTCGGTTTGACAATGGCGCAATGGAGCGGAGGCCCTCCAGGCCGACCACGGGGTCCGGATTTTCCTTCGACGTCGTCGAGAAGATGGGGCCCAAGGAGTGGTAGACCACGGGTTCCTCATTGGCCGCCTCCATCTGTTCGGCATTATGCGTGGACAGGCCGATCATGTAGACCATCTGCCGGGCGAGGACCGCGGGCAAATCATCCTGGCCAAGGTGCAGTATGGCGCCGAGGAGGACGGCGACGTCGGCGCGGTCGTTGATGACCAAAGGTACGCCGCGGCAAAGTTCCGCGATGGCAGATGCGGTCTCGAAGGCTTGTCGGGTGAGCGGGCCTTTGTTGCGCCATTGCACGATGCGGGCTCCGGCCTGCAGCACGGAGTCAGCTGCATCCAGGGTTTCTACAATTGGATAGAAGCGGGGGACAATCATGGCTTAAGACGCTGTTTGAAAAAACGCGCAGTGCGACCAAAGGCAGCTATGAACGATTCTTTGCGAACAAACCCGTGATCTTCCTGTGGGTAGAAAATCTCCTCGAAGGGCTTGCGTTCCCGGATCAGCTTTTCGGTCAATTGTATCGCGTCTTGAAAGAACACGTTTGAATCTACCATGCCGTGAATAAAAAGCCCGTCTGCAGGTGTTGGGTGAAGAGTTCCCCTCCACGCCGGAATAGTAACCGCCCTCCATCGGGCGAGAGCGAGGGGGAGTCTTCAGAAGCCTTGGTCTGCGTTAGGCGCTCCAGCTTCGAACCGTCGCTCTGGACCAAGGTAGAGATCCCCGCGCCAGGCATAGGCCACGCGGGCGCCCTCAGCGGAAATCGCAAAATCGGAAAGTCCGGCGTCGGGCATCCGATTCGCCCTCAGACGCTCGTCGTTCTCATCGGGCAGTGGATTAAACTCGTCCCACGCGAACTCCAGTTTGGTCAGCCGGAACCGCCGCTTGGTGGAGGGGCGCCAGGTGTAGAGATCAAGAAACCGCCGGCCGTCCTCGTTCCACAAAAACTCGAGAACCGGGCCCGTCTCAGCCCAAGTGAGGCGCTCAGGTGCCGTGCCCCAGACAAAAGTACGCGTGTAGAGCTTTTCGAGCGACCACTCGGCGGCAGAGGCCGAGATCGCAAGAGCGGGGCAGAGCAAGATCCGGCGCATGTCTTTTCAGGCTACAGGACTGGATTACGATGGGAATATGGATCGTCGCAATTTTATCTGGACATTTCCGGCCGCTGCGTGCGGGTTCGGCGCTGGGCAACGAGTGCCTGCCTTCTCCGGCAAAACGATGGCCGGTGAAAAATTCGATTCGAGCTCGCTGAAGGGGAAGCCGGTACTGATCCAGTTCTGGACGACTTGGTGCGGCTATTGCCGGCGGGAACAGCCGGCGCTGGAGTCGATCTACAAAGAGTACGCTCCAGGGCAGCTAACGATGCTCGCTGTGAACGTGGGCGAGACGAGGGCGCAGGTGGCCGAGTTCCTGGCGAAAAGCCCGCGGTCTCCGAAGGTTGTTCTGACGCCGGATACAGACTTGGTCCGAATGGTGGACCCAAAGGGCTTCCCCGTCTACATTCTCTTGGGGAAAGACGGTCTGATGGAACACCGGCAGGACGGGGCCGGGGGGATGCTGGCGCTACGGCAGATGCTGCTCGAAGTAGGGTTGGGGAAGGGCTAGCCGAGCTCGTCGGGCAACAGCTCGATATTCGTTTCGCCGGCCATTTTCTTTTCGATATACTTCTTCATCCACGCTTCCCAGCTCTTGCCGGCGGCGGTGTTGCGGCCGGTAAAATCAAGGGCGCCGACGTCCGAGTACGGGACGGAGATCTTCTGATCGGCATCTTTCGGGAAGAGACGGACGTAGCTGTCGGCCAGGGTGGGCCCGGTCCAACGGTCGAAGATGTAGCCTTCAATGGAGCTGCCGTCACGGCGGGTGATGGTGACGTCGCCCCGGTAGTCAAAGGCTTTCTCCAGCGCCTCCAGCACGTCGGCCTCTGTAGCCATCTGATAGGCTGCGCCTTGTAGTTCTTCTTTACTCACTGCTTGACTCCGGTTTCGTGTCCTTCGAGCTGGACTAATTTGTCTTGGGTGAACAAGGGCCGCACGGGCTCCTTGAGGATTTCGCTTGCTTCGGGGTCGGGGTGCCGGTCGAAAAACATCGCGCGGCCGCTTTCCCACAGACCGCGGAGCGAACCGAATGTGAAATCGACGGCCGAGGCCTCGTAGCCGCTATGGACCATGCAGTTGGCGCACTTTGGGTTCCCGCTTTCGGTGCCGTATTTGTGCCATTCTACAGATGCCATCAACTCCGCAAAAGATTCGGCGTAGCCATCCTGCAGCAGGTAACAAGGCTTCTGCCAGCCGAACAGATTGTAGGTCGGCATGCCCCATGGCGTGCAATGGTATTCCTGCTTGCCCATCAGGAATTCGAGGAACAGCGGCGACATGTTGAATTTCCACTCCGGCTTTCGGTTCGACAAGATGGAGCGGAACAGCCGACGCGTCCGGGCGCGACCGAGGAAGCTTTTCTGGTCGGGCGCTTTGTCGTAGGAGTAGCCCGGAGACAGCATCATGCCTTCGACGCCAAGGGCCATCATGTCATCGAAAAACTGGCGGACGCCATTGGGGTCAGCCCCATCGAAGAGAGTCGTGTTCGTGGTGACGCGGAAGCCGCGCGTCAAGGCCGCCTGGATGCCTTCATAGGCCAGTTCATAGCCGCCTTCCTTGCAAACGGAGAGGTCGTGATGATCCTTGTCGCCGTCCATGTGGACGGAGAAGCTCAAGTACTTGGACGGCGTGAACAGATGCAGCTTCTCTTTGAGCAGCAGGGCGTTGGTGCAGAGGTAGATGTACTTCTTGCGTTCAACGAGACCAGCCACGATCTCAGCGATCTGCGGGTGCATCAGCGGCTCGCCGCCGGGGATAGACACCATCGGCGCGCCGCACTCGTCGACCGCGCGGAGAGCGTCTTCGACCGGCATGTTTTTCTTTAGAACATGGGCCGGATATTGAATTTTCCCGCAGCCCGCGCAAGCGAGGTTGCAGCGGAATAGCGGTTCCAGCATCAGTACCAACGGATACTGTTTTCGCCCGGCCAACTTCTGCTTGAGCACGTAGCTGGCGACGGTCCACATCTGCGAAATCGGTACGGGCATAAAAGCGAAGTCCTATTCGCTTTTACCATTCCGGGCGTGGTAGTGTCAAAAAAAGTGCGCCGTACGCCCGTCCAGGAACGCAGCCTCGATACCATCCAGCAGATTTATGCGGGGACATCCGCGCTGCTTGCTGAATTGCCGCTCGAACAGATTACGACGAGCCGCATTGCGGAAGCGGCCGGAATCTCCGTGGGGGCGCTATACCGCTTCTTCCCGGGTAAACAGGAGATCATCGACGCCATTGCGGTGCGGCATATGGAGGACTTCCGGACCCGGCTGCAGAAGATCTTGATTAAGTCGCTGCTGGCGGATGGGCCGAAGTTCCTGGGCAAGGTGGTGGATGCCTATGTCGCATTTCTGGATGAGCGGCCGGACTTCCGGGCCATCGCGCTCGGGCAGCACGTCAGCGCTTCGGCGAAGAGTCAGCAGACGGCGCCAGGGGCGGGACCTGGCGGACTGGTGCGGCTGTTTATGGTCAACTGGCTCGGTGTGAAGAGTTCGAATTCGCTCGACTTAAAGCTGCGCATTGCGACCGAAGCAGGGGAGCGGTTGATCGCCTATGCCTACGCACAGCCGACGGTGGAGGAACGCAAGAAGGTGCTGGCTGAGATGAAAGAGCTGCTGGCTGCGTACTTGTTCTAAGGCGCTTCGTCGGCGGAGATGAACCGACCGTCGCGGAGATCTTTTTCAAGTTGCTGAGCCTCTAGACGGAACTCCGGTGTGTCGCCGACGTTGAAGGCCCAGAAGTAGATCTCGTCACGATCCCCCAGAAATGGTTCCAGCTCGACGGCTAGCGGAGCAGGCAGTAGCGGGCCTCGATAGTTGGGTTCGGTTTCGACGATCCAGCCCCCCTTATCGAAACGAAGCCAAAGAATACGGTCGCTGCCGAAGTGAGCGGGTTTGCCTGGGAGGCGAAGGTGGGCCAGAAGCCGGCCGAAGTATACGCGGTCCGGCTGGGCCGCGGGGGTATGCGAGAACCAGTTCTCTTCGCGGCGCCAGATGGATTTCCGAACGGGCGGCTCCGGCGCTGAGGGAGGCGGTGTCGGCGCTGGGGGCTTCGAGCACCCGAGGCCCGTGGCCAGCAGGGCGGCGAGCCAGAGCCGGCGCCGCGTCACTTTTTCTTCACCAGCTTGATCTCGAACAAGTTAGGCCAAAGCTTGCCAGTGACGAACAGCCGCTTACCAACGGCGTCGTAGGCGATGCCGTTGAGGACATCCGTCCCGGCTCGCTCGTCCCACGGCAAAATGCCAGCAAGGTCGACGGAGCCCGTGACCCTGCCGTCGAGCGGGTTGATCTTGACGATGCGGTCCGTCTGCCAAACATTGGCGAGGATCTCCCCCTCCACCCACTCAAGCTCGTTCAGCTCCTTTAGGGGCCGGCCGTTCTCCCTCACCCGGATGCGGCGAATCTCCGTGAAAGTCTTGCCATCGAGGACGCGGATCTCGTCCGTGCCGTCGCTGAAGTAGAGGTTCTTGCCGTCTGTCGTCAGTCCCCACCCTTCGCCCCGATAGGTGAACTTGTTCTGCAGTTTAAAATCGTGCAATCCCCAAACAAATCCAACCTCGGACTGCCAGGTGAGCTGCACGATGCGGTCACCCACCACCGAGATGCCCTCTCCGAAGTACTGCGCCGGCAGCGAGAGCTTCTGCAGCACGACGCCCGTTTCCAGTTTCACCTTGCGCAGCGTCGAGCGGCCATGCAGCCCCGTGCCCTCGTACAGGAAGCCGTTCCGGTATTCGAGACCCTGCGTAAACGCCTCCCGATCGTGCGGATACGTCTTCACGATCTGGTACGTCCACTGCCCCCAGAGGGAGCCGGCGAGCAGGAATAAGGCCAAAACTCTCATTCGACCGTTAGCTTAGCAAGCCCGGTATGCGAAAATAGCAAATACAATGACGGAAATCGTTAAAGTTGTAGGCCGCGAGATTCTGGACTCGCGTGGCAATCCCACCGTGGAAGCCGATGTGTATTTGCTGGATGGCAGCGTTGGACGCGCCGCCGTTCCTAGTGGCGCCTCCACTGGCGAGCACGAAGCCGTGGAACTTCGCGATGGCGACAAGAAGCGTTACCTGGGTAAGGGCACGCGCAAGGCCGTCGATAACATCAAGAAAAAGATTGAACCGGCCATCATCGGCATGGACGCTTCGCGCCAAGCCGAAGTGGACGGAAAGATGATCTCCACCGACGGCACCGCCAACAAGAGCAAGCTGGGCGCCAACGCCATCCTCGCCGTCTCCATGGCCACCGCGCGCGCCGCCGCGCAGAGCCACGACCTGCCGCTTTACCGCTACCTCGGCGGCGTGAACGCCTGCATTCTGCCGGTGCCGATGATGAACCTCATCAACGGTGGCGCGCATGCGGACAGCTCCGTCGACCTGCAGGAGTTCATGGTCGCGCCGCACGGGGCTACCAAGTTCTCCGATTCGCTCCGCATGGGCGCCGAAGTGTTCCACACGTTGAAGGGCGTCCTGAAGAAGCGTGGCTACTCCACCTCCGTCGGCGATGAGGGCGGCTTCGCCCCCAGCCTGAAGTCCAACGAAGAAGCCCTCGAAGTGCTGATGGAAGCCATCGTACAGGCGGGCTACAAGCCGGGCACGCAGATCTCCATCACTCTCGACCCCGCCGCCAGCGAGTTCTACGACAAGAAGAAAAAGAAGTACGTGTTCAAGAAGTCGGATGGCTCCGAGCGCAACTCCGAACAGATGGCCGAGTTCTGGGCCGACCTCGTCTCAAAGTACCCGATCATCTCGATTGAAGACGGCATGGCCGAAGACGATTGGGCCGGCTGGAAGATTCTTACCGACGCGATCGGCTCGAAGTGCCAACTCGTCGGCGACGATCTCTTCGTCACCAACACGAAGCGCCTGCAGATGGGCATCGACAAGGGCATTGCGAATTCGATTCTCGTGAAGGTGAATCAGATCGGTTCGCTCACCGAAACGCTGGAAACCATGCAGATGGCCTCCGCGGCCGGTTACACTGCCGTCAGTTCGCACCGTTCGGGCGAGACCGAGGACACCTTCATCGCCGACCTCGCCGTCGCCACCGGCTGCGGCCAGATCAAGACCGGCTCGGCCTCGCGCACGGATCGCATTGCGAAGTACAACCAGCTCCTGCGGATTGAAGAAGAGCTGGGCTCGCTCGCCAAGTTCGCTGGCCGCGTGGCGTTCAAGCGGTAGCTATGGCCAAAAAACCTGTCGTCCTCACCATCCTGGACGGTTGGGGACACTCGCTCGAAACCCGCGGCAACGCGGTGTTTCTGGCAAAGACCCCAACCTTCGACATGTTGCAGCGGGCGTTCCCCAGTACCTTGATCCAGACCTCGGGAGAAGCCGTGGGGCTTCCTCCGGGGCAAATGGGCAACAGCGAAGTGGGACATCTGAACATCGGCGCTGGGCGGGTCATCCGCATGGATGTCACCCGGATTGATTTGCTCGTCCTCATGGGCGAACTCTATCAGGACCCGACGCTGAAGGCCTTAATGGCTGCGGCGCGGGGTCGCCGGCTGCATCTGCTGGGATTGGTGAGTGACGGCGGGGTCCATTCTTACAACACGCATCTCTACGCGCTCCTCGCTATGGCGAAACGCGAAGGACTGACCGACGTGGCCGTGCATGCCTTCATGGACGGCCGCGACACCCCGCCCCATTCGGGCGTGAGTTACATGAAGGAGCTCGAAGCCAGGATCGCCGAAATTGGCGTGGGCCGCGTGGCCACCGTCACCGGGCGCTATTATGCCATGGACCGCGATAAGCGCTGGGAGCGGGTGGGAATGGCCTTCCGTACGGTCGTACTCGGGCAGGGCGAGAAGGCGCCGGATGCGCTGACCGCTGTGACGCAAAGCTACGAGCGTGGCACGACTGACGAATTCGTGCTACCGACCGTGATCGGTGACGGCGCGCCCATTCGTGACGGCGACGCCGTGATGTTTTTCAATTATCGCGCCGACCGCGGCCGCGAGTTAACGCAGGCAATCCTCGATCCGAGCTTTGAGCCGATCTCCCGTTCGCTCGCGCCGAAGAACCTGCACTACGTCACCATGACGCAGTACGACAAGAATTTCGCCGTTTGGGGTGTGCAGCATGTGATTCCCGTCGAGACGCCGCAGAATATTCTGGGCGCTGTGCTCGAACAGCACAACCTACGGAATCTGCGCACCGCCGAGACAGAGAAGTATCCCCACGTGACGTTCTTCTTTAACGGCGGCGTCGAGAAGCCGTTTTCTACCGAAGAGCGCGCCATGGTCGCTTCGCCCAAGGTCGCGACATATGACCTCGCGCCTGAAATGTCGGCGCAGGGCGTTTGCGACATTGTGAAGAAGGCCCTAATCGATGACACTTTCGACGTCATCGTCGTCAACTTCGCCAACCCCGACATGGTGGGCCACTCCGGCCAATTGGAACCGGCCATCCGCGCCTGCGAGAAGGTCGACGACTGCCTCAGCCAGATCTGGCCGTTGATCCAGCAGCGCAACGCGGCGTGGATCGTTACTGCCGACCATGGCAACGCCGAGACGATGATCGACCCCGGAACCGGCGGACCGCACACCTACCATACGACGAACCCGGTACCCTTCATTCTCGCCAGCGACGGCATGCAGCCGCTGCGGAGTGGCGGCAGCCTGCGCGACATCGCGCCGACCATTCTGGGCCTGCTCGGCGTCGAAAAGTCAGCCGAAATGACGGGAATCGATCTTCGCGTTCTATAATTCGTCGTGGCTGCGTCTTCATTTTTAACTCGACTCACTGAGCAACACCGCTTCCGGTATTACGACCTCTGTCTTTCCTTTTTCGTGGTCGTACTGCTGATCTCTAATCTTGTCGCCCCCAAAATCTGCCAGATCGGGCCGTTCACCCTGTCTGGCGCACAACTCCTCTTCCCGTTGACCTATATCTTCGGAGACATCTTTACTGAGGTCTACGGCTATGCGGGTTCCCGACGGGCCATCTGGCATGGCTTCCTGGCGCAAGCCCTGCTGACAGGCCTCGCGATGATCATCGTGAAGCTGCCGCCGGCCCCGGGCTGGGAAAATCAGCAGGCGTTTGAAACGGTCTTTGGCTTTCTCCCCCGCTTGGTTGTCGCGAGCCTGATCGCGTACTGGTGCGGTGAGTTTGCCAACTCCTTCGTCATGGCTAAGATGAAGATCGTCACCCAGGGCAAGATGCTGTGGACCCGGACCATCGGGTCGACCGTCGTAGGACAGTTCGTCGACACCGTCATCGTCATGGTGATCGGCTTCGGTGGCACGATGTCGTGGGATCTCATTTTCAGCCTGATCTGGTCGGGCTACGTCGTCAAGGTTTTCTACGAGGCCGTGGCAACGCCGTTGACGTACCTTGTGGTGAACGCCCTAAAGAAGGCCGAAGGGGTTGATCTTTACGATACGGACACCGACTTTAACCCCTTCGCCCGCATGAGCTGAGTTTGCTATCCTAGTAGGGTTGTTGTTACACACTGAGGGGGTGAATTTTTTTTGGCTGAAGTCCTAGTCCAAGACGGCGAAACGCTTGAAAATGCGTTGCGTCGCTTTAAGCGCAAGGTGCAACAGGAAGACATCATTAAGGAGATCAAACGTCACTCCTTCTACCTGAAGCCCGGCGAAAAGCGCCGCACGAAAGAAGCGTTGGCCCGCAAACGAAACCGCAAAAAGCGGAACAAAGATGTCGAGTAACCTCCTCGGCAAAACAGTAGGGCGCCTTTTATCGGGCGCCCTTCTGGCGTTTAGCCTGCAAGCCCAACCGTTCGATCTGGTTATCGCCAACGGCCGGGCTATGGACCCGGAAACCAAGCTGGACGCCGTGCGGTATATCGGCATCCGCAATGGCCGCATCGCCGCGCTCAGCGCGAAGCCGTTGCAGGGCAAACAGATTTTAGACGCCAAAGGTTTGGTGGTCGCCCCCGGCTTCATCGACCTGCACTCGCATGGGCAGTCCGATGAGAACTACCGGTACAAAGCCCGCGACGGCGTAACCACGGCCCTCGAAATGGAAGTGGGCGTCTCGCCCGTAAAACCCTGGATCGCCGAGCGGCAGGGCAAAGCGTTAATCCATTTTGGTGCCTCTGTTGGACATATTCCGACGCGCATGGCTGCCGTCGGCGACAACTCCGACTGGCTGCCGCGCGGTCCGGCCGCCACGCGGGCGGCCTCGCAGGCAGAGCAGGAAAAGACGTTGGCGCTCATCCGGCAAGGGCTGCGCGATGGCGGCCTCGGCGTCGGTATGGGCATCGCGTATACGCCTTTTGCCACCCGTTCCGAGATCCTCGACGTCTTCAAGTTATCCGCCGCTGCAAAAGTGCCCGTGTTCGTCCACATGCGCAGCAGTGGCCGGAAAGATCCCGGGGTCGTCGATTCGCTGCAGGAAGTCATCGCGGATGCAGCCGCCACCGGCTCGCCCCTGCATGTGGTCCACATCAATTCGAGCTCAGGACGTGCCTGGGCCGAAGCGATTGGCATGGTCCGTGGCGCGCGGGCGCGAGGCATCGACATTACGACGGAAGCCTATCCCTACGTCGCCGGTATGACCCGGCTCGATTCGGCGATCTTCGACCCCGGCTGGCAGGAAAAGCTCGATTCCAAGTTTGAAGACCTGATGTGGGTCGATACCGGCGAGCGTCTAAACGAGAAGAGCTTCGCCGAACGGCGCCAGCAGGGCGGCACCGTCATCACTTTCACAATGCGCGAGCAGGACGTGGACCAGGCGATTGCGGCGCCGGACGTAATGGTAGCTAGCGATGGGTGGATCACCGAAGGCAAGGGCCATCCCCGGGCGTCGGGTACTTATGCCCGCGTGCTCGGTGTCTATGTCCGCGAACGGAAAGTCCTCACATTGATGGAAGCGCTGAATAAGATCAGCTACCTGCCGGCCAAGCGCCTCGAAACCTTCTCCCCGGTGATGAAGCGCAAGGGACGGATCCAGGTCGGCGCGGACGCCGACATCGCCATCTTCGATCCGGCCACGGTGATTGACCGTTCCACCTATCAGAACCCGGCCCAGTACTCCACCGGCATCAAGCACGTCCTCGTGAACGGCGTTGTCGTGGTGAAAGACGAAAAGCTGGCCGAGGGCATCTACCCCGGCCAGCCGATTCTCAGTTCCGTTACAGTCCCTTAGACTTCACTTCTTTATAGCCGGCGGGGACTTCTAACATCGCCGCGTCGACGGTTTGCGAAGAGAAGTTCAACGTTTCCGTTGTCATCTCCATCATGCTGGCAGTGGAGGAGAAGCTTCCTTCGACGGGAGCGGCGCTCTTGGCGGGTTCCGCTGCCGGCGAGGCTGCGGGGGCCTCTTCCGTCTTCTTCTTCCGCCCAAAGCCGCCCAACCGTCCGCCCAAGGCGCTGGATAAGGCATCGCCCATGGTCGGCCGGCCAGGGCCGCCTGCCGGCTGCGACTGCATCGCTTCCATCTGCTTGATCTGCTCGGGATCGGTGGGGATCATACGCATCACAGTCACCACGGGAACCCCGCCCATCTCGGCCATCTTCTTCGCCAATTCGGCCATGCCCTTCGCCATGCCCGGCTGCGCTATTGGGCCCGCCGGTCCGGCCAGCGTCGCCAAGCCCATCTTTTCCACCATCTTCCTCTGGAAGTTGGTCACTTCGTCGAACCCGGCCACCTTGCTCTTCGAAATCCAGTTGCTCATCTCCATCCGCATCTGGCCCTTCTGGCCGCCGGAGTTGGCCTCCACTAGCATCGTCATGAACCACTCGCTCGTGGCCATGCCGTTCACGGTAGCGGTCTTCCCTGTCTCCTTGCCGTCCACGCTGACGCTGGTGTCCGACGACTTGCCACCCTTGGCAAGCAGCTTTTCCATCTGCTCCTTAGTCTGGGCGAAGGTCATCACGGAATAGGTCTGGTCTTTCAGGTTCACCGTCGTGGTGGTCTCCGCCGCCAAGTCGATGATCGTGATCGAGTCTTTCGACCGCGTCGCCATCTTGTTGCCTTTTACGGCAATCGTGCTGTTCTGCTGATCGGCCGCGCCGCGGCCCACCATTTGCATCATGCGCAGCATGGAACCCCCGGTCATCCGGGTGGTTTGATCGTACTTGAAATCTGCGAAACAGAGACTACTGAGGAGTAGTGCCGACGAAACAGTGCGAAAATACATAATTTCTCCAAAACTCATATAATAACGAACGTCACCATGAAGCCTCTTGTCATCAAGTCAACCGCCAAGGTCGTCATGGGCTGGCTCTTTTTTTCAACCCTGCTGCTGCTGGGTATCGCCTACTTCCTTTATACGCGGAATTGGCAGCCAAACACCCTGCTTGGGCTCTTCGCCATTCCCATCGGCATCGACCTTTGGGCGACGTTTCGCTTGATTCAACTCCAGGCGCGGCAGATCGTTCTCACCGACGACATGCTCCGTTTTGAAGAGGGTTTTTTGGGAAAATCCCAACGGAATATGATGCTGACGAAAATCGAAGACGTCCGCGTCGCGCAGAGCATGGGCCAACGTATGCTGGGCGTCGGCAATCTCGCCGTCCAGGCGATGGGCGATTCGACGCCGTTGTCCCTTGATAACATTGACAACGCCCGCGCCGTCGCCGACCAAATTCTCAATGCGGCTAAAGCCGCCCGGAAAAGCTAATCCATGTCTGATCAAACTCTTGCTAACAAAGTCGCTGTCATCACAGGCGGCAGCCGCGGTCTCGGCCGCGCGATGGCTATCTCTCTTGCCGCCAAGGGCGCGCGGATCGCGTTGGTGGCCCGCGACGTTGCGGCGCTCGAAGAAAGCGCGCGCCTCGTCGCCGAAGCCGGCTCTACGGCCCATTGTTTCGCCGCCGATGTGACGGACGAAACCCAGGTGGCCGCGATGGCCGAAGCGGTGCTCTCTGCCTTTGGCGGCGTCGACATTCTCATCAACAACGCCGGCATCAACATCCGGAAGAACGTCCACGAGTTCACCCTGGCCGAATGGGACTCCGTGATCGGCACCAATCTGAACAGCGCCTTCCTGCTCTGCCGCGCCTTTGTGCCCCATATGAAGGGCAAGGGCTATGGGCGGATCATCAACATGACCTCCATTATGAGCCACGTCTCTCTGGGTGGGCGTACCGCCTATTCGTCCAGCAAAGCCGCTCTGCTCGGCTTCACCAAGTCGCTCGCGCTCGAACTGGCCAATGAAGCGATCACCGTTAACGGCATCAGCCCCGGACCGTTCGCCACAGAAATGAACATTCCGCTGATGAACAACCCTGAAACCAACGCCATCTTCATGTCGAAGATTCCGCTGGGCCGTTGGGGCAAGGTGGAAGAGATCGGCCAGCTCGCGGCCTATCTGTGCTCGCCGGACGCCGGCTTTATCACCGGTACCGACATCCTCATCGACGGGGGTTGGTGTGCGCAGTAGCGTCCTACTACTGACCCTGCTCCTCCTGGCCGGCTGTCAAAAGAGCGAAAAGAAGATCATCGCCGTCGTGCCGAAGGCGACCTCGCACCTGTTCTGGCTTTCGGTCCAGGCGGGCGCGATGGCGGCGGGCGAGGAGTACGGCGTCCAGGTGGAATGGAACGGCGCTGCCTCGGAGACTGACTATACGCGCCAGCTCCAGATCCTCGATAGCTTCATCTCCCGGCGCGTGGACGGCATCGCCGTGGCCGCCACCGAGCGCAAGGCGTTGCTGAGTTCGCTGGATCGCGCGGCCGCCGCCGGTATCCCGGTAACGGTCTTCGATTCCGGTATTGACGGCGAAAATTATATGAGTTTCCTGGCCACGAACAACTACGAGGCCGGGCAGATGGCGGCTCGCAGCCTGGGCCGGATGCTCGAAGGAAAGGGTCGCGTTGCCGTGCTGATGCATACGCCGGGCAGCGGTTCCACGATGGATCGGGAACGGGGCTTTGCTGAAGCGCTGCAATCCGAGTTTCCCGGCATCAAAGTCGTGGCTTCGCAGTACGGCCAGTCGGACCGTTCAAAGGCGATGGCCGCGGCGGAGAACATTCTCACCGCGCATCCGGGGCTGGACGGCATCTTTGCCTCCTCGGAACCGTCCAGCGTCGGCGCGGCGCTGGCGATAAAATCGCGCAATCTGGCCGGGAAAGTTCACCTGCTCGCGTTCGATTCGAGCGACGGCATGATTGAAGACCTGAAGGCCGGCGTCATCGACGCGATGGTCGTGCAGGATCCGTTCCGTATGGGCCACGATGCTGTGAAGACCCTGGTCGACAAACTCAACGGCCAGACGCCGCCCAAGCGCATCGACCTCTCCGCGCGAGTCGTCACCCGGGCCGACCTCGAAAAAGCCGAGGTGCAACGTCTCCTGCATCCGGACCTGAAGCGATGGGTCAAGCAGTAACAGCCGAGGCGCTCGAGCAGTTCGGCATCGCTTTGCTCAAGGCAGCGGGAACGCCGGCGGCCTACGCCCGCGAGGTCGCCGCCAACCTGGTCTTCGGCAATCTGCGCGGTGTCGATTCGCACGGCATCCGCCTGCTCCTCTACTACCTCGAACACATCCGCCACGGGTTGATTCAACCGGCGGCGGGCGGCGAGGCGCTTACGGAGTTCGGTGCGATTTGCGTCTACGATGCATCCTTCGGCCTCGGCGCGGCAACCTCCGCCGAATGCTGCGCCATTGCCAACCGGTTGGCCTCTACGCACGGCGTCGGCGTCGTGACCGCCCGCCGCGCCAACCACTTCGGCGCCGCGGCTTACTGGGCGCGGCGCATGGCGGACGCGGGCCACATCGGCATCGCATTCTGCAACGCGTCGACCATCGTCGCCCCCTGGCAATCGAAAGAGCCGAAATTCGGAACGAACCCAATTTGCATGGCGGTCCCAGGGCCGTATGAAGACAGCTTCCTGCTCGACATGGCCACCACCACCGTCGCGGCCAACCGCATCTTCAAAGCCTTCCAGAACAACGAACCCGAGATCCCGATCGGCTGGGCCATGGATCGCGACGGGCGCCCCACTACAGACACCAAAGCCGCCTACGAAGGCCTCGTCGCCCCCCTCGGCGGCTACAAGGGCACCGGCCTCGCGTTGATGGTGGAGATCCTCACCTCCGTCCTCGCCGGCGGCGCCATGGGCTCAGAAATCGGCGGCATCCGGTTCACGGAAAAGCCCCTCAGCGTCAGCCATTTCTTCCTCGCCATCGATGTCCGGCGGTTTCTGCCCGCCGACGAATTCGAGGCCCGGATGCGGCGCCTGTTGCACGAAATCCGCACCGCCACCCCGGCCGCCGGGTACGACGAAGTGCTCGTCGCAGGGGACCCCGAGATCCGCATCGAACGCGAGAGGCGCGAGCGCGGCATACCCTTCTCCGACACCGACCTGCAGGCGTTGCGCGACGCTGCCGAGTCCTTGGGCGTCGAGCCGCTACAATTAGAAAATGCCTGAGGAAAAGCCGCCGTCATTTGAGACCGGCCTGTCGGAATTGGAAGCTGTCGTGAAGGAATTGGAAGGTGGTGACTTGCCGCTCGAACAGGCCATCGCCCTGTTCGAAAAGGGCGTGCATCTCTCCGATAGCTGCCGGAAGCAGCTCGAAGAGGCCGAGACTCGAGTCGAAATACTGTTGAAGAAAAACGGCCAGGTGAAGGCCGAACCGTTCGAAGGAAACTAGCCGTTCATGGATTTGAAAGCTTACCTGGCCCGTCAGGCCGAGCGATGTGATGCGGCCCTGGAACGTTGGGTGCCGTCGGAAACCACCCCGCCCCTAACCATCCACAAAGCGATGCGGTACAGCCTGTTCGCCGGCGGCAAACGCGTCCGCCCGGTGCTCTGCATGGCGGCATTTGAAGCGGTGGGCAGTGAACACGAAGGTATCGCCGACGCGGCCTGCACGCTCGAAATGATTCATACCTATTCGCTGATCCACGACGATCTGCCGGCGCTTGATAACGACGACCTGCGCCGCGGCCGCCCAACTAACCACAAAGTCTTTGGCGAAGCCATGGCGATTCTGGCCGGCGACTCGCTGCTCACGCTGGCGTTTGAATTGCTGGGCCGGTTGCCGCACGGTGGCCCGCTCGTCGCCGAACTCGCCAGCGCCTCGGGCACCGTCGGCGGCATGATCGGCGGGCAGGTGCACGACATTGAGGGCGAACGCCAAACGCCCACGGCGGAACTGCTCGAACAGATCCACCGCGCAAAGACCGGCGCGCTGCTGCGCTGTTCTCTCCGCATGGGCGCCCTCTATGCCGAAGCGACTCCGGAGCAGTTGGCGGCATTGACCGCCTACGGGGAACACGTCGGCCTGGCCTTCCAGATTGTTGACGACATCCTCGATATCGAAGCCTCTCCCGAAGAACTCGGCAAAACGCCCGGCAAGGATCAGGCGCAAGCGAAGATCACCTTCCCGGCCGTCTATGGGCTCGATCGGAGCCGAGAAATGGCCGAGGCCGAGCGACTCGCCGCCCATGCCGTACTGGCCGGCTTCGATGCCAAGGCCGCTCCGTTACGCGCTCTCGCGGACTTCATCGTCCAGCGCAAGGGATAGCCGATGGCGAAAGTGCGCCTCGATCAGTTGGTTGTTGAACGCGGCCTGGCCTCCTCTCGCGAAAAGGCCAAGGCTCTCATCCTCGCTGGCCAAGTGCTCCTCGAAGGGCAGAAGTCCGACAAGGCCGGCCGCGAGGTGCCCGAAGAGGCGCGCGTCGAACTTCTCGCCCAGCCGCGTTTCGTCGGCCGCGGTGGCCTGAAGCTCGACGCCGCGCTCGACCATTGGCATATTGACGTCGCTGGCAAGGCCGGCCTGGACGTTGGCTCCTCCACCGGTGGCTTCACCGATTGCCTGCTTCAGCGCGGGGCTCGCGTCGTCTACGCCTTCGACGTCGGCTCGAACCAAATGGATTGGAAGCTGCGGACGGACCCTCGCGTTGTACTCCGTGAAGGCTTCAACGCCCGCTACCTGCAGCCGAGCGATATCGCCGAACCGGCGGACCTGCTCGTCGCCGATGTCTCCTTCATCTCGATCGCTTTGATCCTGCCCGCCGCCGTAGCGCTGTTGCACCCGCACGGGGAACTCGCTATCCTCGTGAAACCCCAATTCGAGGTGGGACGCGGACAAGTGGGCAAGGGCGGAATCGTCCGCGACCCGGCGTTGCATGAAGAAGCGGTGGCCAAAGTTTCGCACGCAGTCCAAGCGCTCGGCTTTGTTACGGAATTTATCGACAGTCCGATTCTCGGAGCCGAAGGCAATAAAGAATTTCTCCTCTATGGCAGAAAAAAATAAGAGCGTCGGCGTCATCGCCAAGCCCGGTATCCCGAACGCTACAGAACTCCTCGAAAACCTGCTCGCCTGGTTCACCGAGCGCCAAGTCACCGTTCGCTACGATGAGCAGTGCGCGACGTACCTCGGCCGCACCGATGGCATTGTGCGGGAAGATCTCCCCGAGGGCACGGAGTTTGTCATCGTGTTGGGCGGCGATGGGACCCTGCTCTCCGCCGCCCGCGCCATCGGCGGACGCGATATTCCGCTGCTGGCCGTCAACTTCGGCCATCTTGGGTTCCTTTCGTCGATTTCGTTCCACGAACTCTATCCCTTCCTCGAACTCGCCATGCGGCGCGAATATCGCATTGGCCCCCGCCGCATGCTGCACTGCGAAGTCTTCCGCGGGGACGAGTCGATCGCTCAGTACGAGGCGCTCAATGACGTCGTGCTGACCAAGGCCTCCCTCGCCCGCATGATCGACCTAGATTGCTTTGTTGACCGGCATTTTGTAGCCTCCTTCAAAGCCGACGGGTTGATCATCGCAACCCCGACCGGCTCCACTGCCTATTCGCTCTCCGCGGGCGGCCCCATTATCTTTCCGACCGTGCAAGCCTTGGCGATCACCCCAATCTGTCCGCACACGCTGACCAATCGCCCGGTGATTGTAAATGATGCTAGTGTTATTACGATCCAGGCGAAAAGCGAGGACGAAGGCATCTTCCTCACTGTTGATGGCCAAGTGGGCCAACCGCTGAATACAGGCGACCAAGTGGTCTGCCGCAGCAGTGAAAATTACATCAAGCTGATTCGGCCGCCGCAGATGCTCTTCTTCGATGTGCTGCGGGCGAAGCTTAAGTGGGGAGAACGATGATGAGGATTTCGCAGACGAGTTGGATTTTTATCGCCATGGTGGCCGGCATCGCGCTTGGCTTTTTTGCGCCGGAGTTCTCGAAAGAACTCGCACCCATCTACAAGATCTTCATCAACCTCATCAAGAGCATCATAGCTCCGCTGTTGTTTGCAACGCTCGTCTATGGCATCGCTAGCTCTGGCAACGTCAAGACGATGGGCCGCATCGGGGGCAAGGCCATCTTGTATTTTGAAATTGCCACCACCTTGGCTTTAATCGTCGGTTTGTTCGCCGTCAATCTGATTCAACCGGGTGTCGGTCAGCATATCGATGCGGCCAAAGTCGCGGCTACCAACCTGCCCGGGCAGAAGACGCAGACGCTAACGCAGATCATCGAACACGCCTTCCCGGCCAGCGTCATCGACGCGATGGCCAAAGGTGACGTGCTGCAGTTGGTCGTATTCTGCTTCCTGTTCGGCACGGCCTGCGTGGCCGTCGGGGAGAAGGCCAGGTTCATCGTCGAATGGTGCCAGTCGCTCGCCGAGGTGATGTTCAAATACACTTCCTACGTCATGTATCTGGCGCCGATCGCCGTGGGAGCCGCCATCGCTGTCACGGTGGGTACCTACGGCGTGGGCATCTTGAAGACGCTCGGCCTGCTCGTCATCACCGTGTTCGGCTCGTTGATCTTCTTCGTCGTCTTCGTGCTGGGGCCAATCATTTACCTTTCCAAGATTCCGCTCGGCCGCTTCATTGAGGCCGTAAAGGAGCCTTGGCTCATCGCGTTCTCAACCGCCTCCTCGGAAGCCGCCCTGCCCAAAGCTCTCGAAAACATGGAGCGCTTCGGCGTCCCAAAGCACATCGTGAGTTTCGTGCTGCCGACGGGCTATAGCTTCAATCTCGACGGCTCGACTCTCTACCTTGCCGCCGCCAGCATCTTCTGCGCGCAGGTGGTCGGCATGGAACTCAGCATCGGCACGCAGATCATGCTGATGCTCACCCTCATGCTCACGAGCAAAGGCGTCGCCGGCGTGCCTCGCGCCTCGCTCGTCATCCTGGCCGGCACCATCGCCGCGTTCAACATTCCGCCCGATGGCATCGCGCTGATCCTCGGTGTCGACGCGATCCTCGATATGGCGCGCACCTCGGTCAACCTGTTAGGTAACTGCTTGGCGTCAGCCGTTGTCGCCCGCTGGGAGGGCGTCGATTTGAGCAAAGCTCCGGAGCAGATAGCCGAAACAGTTTGACGCAATTTGCAGGTACCTCACGCTAATTCCAGCATGAGGTACCTGCTCGCCCTGATTGCAGTCGGGAGCCCGATGGCTTCACGTTGGAAGTGCCGGCCGGCTGGCGCACGGCGCTGGGCGGCGTCCGCCTATCCGTCCTTCCTCGCGAGCTGAGTCCAGACCGGCCTTGGTGCGTTCCTTGAGCATGGCCCGTTCGAACTCCGCGAAGGCTCCCACCATCTGCATCATCGTTCGACCAGCGGGAGTGGTCGTATCGATCGCTTCGGTCGAGCTACGAAATCCGGCTCCGGCTTCCCCGGGTCGTTCCATGATCGTCAGGACGTCTCGAAGGGAACGCGATAGCCGATCCAGTTTCCGAACCACAAGCACGTCACTCTTCCGGAAAAGGTCGAGGAGCCGCTGTAATTCTAAAAAGTCACTTAAAAGCCGCGCTGCGTGTCTGCGCAGACCGGTTGATGATACCGTGAACGCGATGCACCGACTGTTTTTGGTAGCTCTACTGGCCTCTGTACTCGCCTCTGCCCAGAACGTCGAGGATGCAAGGGAATTACTCCGGAAGGTTCAATCTATTGCAGAGAGCACAAATACCTGGCGAGCCGAAATTGTTGAGATATCCCATATCTCGGGCGGTGGTATGAACTTGCAAGGTGAAGTTCGAACCAAGATCGGGGTACAGGCTCCTCTCAAAATGCGCCGGCAGAATAGTGGGGGCGATCAAACGATATCGGTGTGCGACGGAGCTGAGTTTTTCTACTCACGCGATGGGCACAGCTATTACCGGGGTGATGCCAAAGTGAATCCAGATTGTAATTTTCCGCTGAGTAGGTTCTACAATTTGGAGGAGAATCCCGCTACGGCCTCAGTCGTCGGCCGTGATCACGTTCGACTCGCGGATGGAGACCGGGAGTGCGTGTTGGTGCGGGCTTCGTGGAAGCGTGACAAGGTAAACGCTGTCCGTACTATGTGCATCGATCCTGCTTCGGCATTGATATTGCGTGACGTTGCCGAAAGCGAGCTCGAGAAAACAGGTATACGAATGGTCAAGACAACCGCGTTCACCAGCTACGAAAGCAATCCCACGTTTCAGCCAGATTTCTTCAGGTTCCCGGTAACGCCGGGAGCCGTTGAGGCCAAGCCTCCTCTTTAGGCTAAGCGCCAACAAATAGCTTCGATTGACCGGGAACAGGCCTTTCGGAAAGTGAATACGCCCCAAGGTTGGGGTGGCCATTAGTATACCGTCAGCGCTTCCGCAACAGCAGATACCCGGCCAGCAATCCGCCCAGCGTACCTCCGGCCAGAATTCCCCCATGCCAGACCATCAAATGCGTCGCCTCCTGGTCCGGACACATCACATGCAGAAGCGCCGCGCCGGCCAGTCCGCAGAAAGCTCCCAACGTCCCCGCCGTTCCGGCCCAATTGGTCACATAACCCCGCCGGACCAGCCAGACCACCCCGGCCGACGACCCTAAGGCGACATATAGACCTTCCTTCAAGCATCCCCACCCGTGGGCAAAATTCTCCGGCATCCAGCGCCACGGAAAAGCCAGCGCTGCAACCGCCAGAAAGCCGAGCAAGGGGAGTGCGCTTGCCCACGGCACGCTGACCCGGACTTTCGATCCAGGCCGCAAGCATTGCGCCATCGCCAGCCCCAGAATCACCACCATCGTTGTGCCCAGGGCGCCCATAATCATCACCTGAGCCACTGTCATCGCTTCCATTCCGCGGGAACCCAGCAAATAGCCGCCGCCCACCGTAATCCCGCTCAGCAGCGCGGCGAAGAGCGTCAGCACCGCGCCGGTGGATAGGCCGGGACGCACCGGGCCCAAGTCCCGCACCAATCCCGCCGGGGCCGGATTACCCGGTGGAAGCTCTCGCTCCAGGGCGGCTAGGATCTTCTCTTCGTTGCTCATTTCGCCTCCGCCAATAGCTTCCGCAACGTCTCGTACGCCCGGTGCGCCTTCTGCTTCACGCTGCCCACCGAAGAAGCCGTCGCCCGGGCCACCTCCTCGAGACTCATGCCCGTCACCTTCAGCATCACCAAAACCTCTCTTTGGCTCGCCGGTAGCTGATCCAAGAGGGGCAGCACCGTTGGCGGGGCCTCGGGTGCCGGGGCTGCAAAGTCCGCTCCTTCAGGCAGCGCCACTTCGCGACCGGAACGCCGCAGCTGCCGGCGGAACACGTCGACTCGGGTATGCCGCGCAATCGCGAACACCCACGGCAACACCGGCTCCGGCTGCCGGTAGGAATGCCGCGCCCGGTGTAGCCGCATCCAGCACTCTTGTGCCAAGTCGTCGGCTCGGTCGTAATCGCCCAAGCTCCCATAGAAGCGATGCAGAAGCGGATAAACTTTTGCGGCCAATGCTTCCGCCGCCGCCCGATCCGCCGCTTGATACCGCGTCATCAGTTCCACCAACTCGTGTTTATCGTCCACCGCTAATCTGCACAAGTCCCGATTGGTTCTCGAGACGCAGCACCCCCCGCGGGCAGACCTCCGAGCAGATGCCGCAACCGACGCAGGAGGCGCGCGTGAAGCTCTCATTCCTTTGCGCGTAATCGCGCACATCGATGCCCATCTCGCAGTACTTCGAGCACAGCCCGCACGAGATGCACATGTCCTCTTTCACGCGGATGTGAAACCGCTTCCCCGCCTTCTGCGTGATGCCCAGCAGCGCCGCCATCGGGCAGAAAAACCGGCACCATACCCTCGTCCCGCCCAACGGATAGAGGCCCATGGCCATCGTCCCCGATAGAACGCTGCCCACAATTAGCCCGTACCACGTTTGGAACTGCACCACCTCCGGAGCCTTGCTCTTTGTGAACCACGAATAAAACAACAGGCCGGTCAGCACCAGGCTGATGCCCAGAACAGAATAGATGCTCACCTTCTCAAACTTCCAGGCCGCACTCGACTTGTCGCTTAAATGCCGCCATGGTTCGCCCGCGGTGTTCGCCAACCCCCCGCAGCCGCAAACCCAGGAGCAATACCAGCGCTTGCCGATCAGCGCCCCCAGCAGCGGCACGATCACCAGACTCGCCGCGAGCGTATAAACGACAAACGCCCACGGTTGGGCGAACAGATACTCCGGGTTCATGTAGTCGAACTTCAACGGCCAGAAATAGCTCAGGTAGTATTCCGGCTGGTGCAGCGCCTTCAGCATCATTGGAATCGAAAACGCGAACACGACTTGCACGAACATCACCACCCCGGTCCGCACCACCTGATACCGGTTGTGCCCGTACTTGCGGATCACCGCAATGCCGCCCGCCACGATCGCCACCGTGTAAAGCACGCCATACAAATCCCACTTGCTGCTCAGTCCCACTTTCTGCGCCCACGGCGTCAGACCCTCGGTAAAGTACAGCGCGACGTAGAACCAAACCAGCAACGCCGCGACGATCCATCCGGTGATGCCCCGATTCGTCAGGTCATGATAAAGCCGGTCCCGAATCATAATGCCACCTTCCCGAATTCCACGTCGTACTGCGCCTCGCTTAGGCGGCCCATCACTTCATCCACCCGGCGCCGCTCCTCCAGCCACTTCACCAGCACCCGATGGTTCCAGCGCGTTCCCAGCATCGAGAAACCAACCGCGATACCTTCCCGCTCAACCACTCGCACGCTCGCCTCCCGGCCCGGCAGTTTCCGGAAGCGCCCCGGCCCCTTGGTCTCTCCCGCGCACGTCCATTCCAGATGGAAGAACTTCGCGCTGTTGTAGTAGGTCGGCGGCGCATACTCCACCCGCGCACCCATCATCGAACTCGCCACCTCCTCGCCCTGCCGCTTCGCCGCGTACCACAACGGCTCAATCAGGCCCGCCACCTCCGCCACATCTCCGGCCGCAAACACATCGGGCAGGGAAGTCCGAAACGCCCCATCGGTCACCACGCCACGCTTCAACTCCGGCGGCGTCT
Source organism: Bryobacterales bacterium (assembly GCA_038215275.1). Taxonomy (GTDB): domain Bacteria; phylum Acidobacteriota; class Terriglobia; order Bryobacterales; family Bryobacteraceae. The sequence continues at coordinate 37,613 of JBBQRA010000004.1, forward strand.
TCACCGTCCGCAACCACTCAATGTTCGGTTCCACGCCAATCGTCACGCCCAGCATCTGGCAAGCAATCTTTTCGCCCGCGGTCGTCGTGACTCCCGTTACCTTACCTTCGCCTTCCATCGACTCGATCTCCGAGCCCAGTCGCAGATCCACTCCCTGTGCCCTAATGTGCGCCGCCACCAGTTCTCCCTCTTCGGCGCTGAGCGCCGCCGGCCAATAGCTTGACTCCCGTACTAGAAACGTCACCGGCACCCGGTGATGCACCAGGCACTCCACCAGTTCCACCCCGATCAACCCGCCGCCCGCCACTACCGCCCGCCGCGTCCCCGGCGTCAGCCGTTCGCACGAATCCAAATCCTGCAACGAAACGAACCGGACCACGCCTTCGAGGTCCCGCTCCCACGGCGCTCGCCGCCCTCGCGAACCGGTCGCCAATAACAGCTTGTCGTATCGGGCCGTTGTTCCGCCTGCCAGCCGCAGCTCTCGCGCGCCTGCGTCCAAATCCACCACCCAATCTCGCCGCAGCGTCAGCCGCTGCTCGCGGAACACCTTGCGCTCGTACGGCTCCAAATCGCGCCGCTGCATCACGTCCATATAGGCGTACATCAACGCTGTCCGCGAAAAGAAGTACTCGCTTTCGCCGCTGATGATCGTAATCTCTGCCCGCGGGTCTCTCGCGCGCACGGCCATCGCCGCCGTGACTCCCGCTACTCCATTGCCGACAATGACCAGGTGCATAAGAACTGTTATGACACTTTCGCTCCGCAGCCCCGGAAAGTTACGGCAACAACGCTAACGCGCCTTCCAACTCCAGCCGCGTGTGTGTGTCGCCGGCTTGTTGCGCCGCCTCAATCCCGCGCCGGTACATGGCCGCCGCCTGCTCCAATTCGCCCGCTTTCTCTAGCGTCTGGCCGCCGTGGAAGTAGGCCGCACAGTAATCCGGCTTGTTCTGAATCAACTCTTCAAACTGCTGTATGGCATTGGCATGCTGGCCCTGATTCGCCAATTCCATCGCCAAGCCGTAGCGCGCCAACGTGTTGGCGGGGTCCTGGGCCAGCATCCCTTGCAAAGTCTCTAACCTGGAACTCATCTGAACCATCGTACCCTGTGGGTATGCTTCCCGATCAGCCCGGCCGTCCGGTCTCGGAGTCCGCCTCCGAAATGAGTGAGTTCGCCCTCCCCAACGACGCTAATGTCCTCGGCACTCTCTTCGGTGGAAAAGTGATGGCCATGGTCGATCTCGCCGCCAGCCTTGCCGCCGCCCGCCACGCTCGTTGCGCCGTCGTCACCGCGTCCATCGACCGGATGACGTTTCTCTACCCCATCCACATTGGCCAGTTGGTCACACTGAAGTCCAGCGTCAACCGTGTCTTCCGCACCTCGATGGAGGTCGGTGTGAAGGTGTTCATTGAAGACCTTCACACCCGCGAAATCAAACACACTTCGTCCGCCTACCTCACCTTCGTCGCTCTCGCACAGGACGGCGCAAAAATCCCTGTCACTCCCGTCATACCCCAGACGGAAGCCGAACTCCGGCGTTACCGGGAAGCGGGGGAACGCCGTGCCCTGCGGCTGTCGACGAAGACGAATCCCCAGTAAAGGTTATTCGCCGTCTTTGTACATGTACTTGATGTTGTGCTTGTACAACATCAAGTTCGGCGCGCCTTCGCGATTAAACTTCAGGGCGGACTTGTCGTACCACTCAATCACCCCTTTCAAAATCTCGCCGTCCTTCATTACGATGCACATCGGCGTCTTCGCCTGCATCTGCTTCATGTAATAAAAGTTTTCGGCGTTGGTTTGATCGGGCGGTACCGGCTTCTTGGTCGGGGGGGCGCTACGAGTCGGAGGAGGCATGGCGTTTGTTGCTTTCTATTGCATCACAAACGGACGGTCGTGCGCAGTTCGAGCACCATCGCATCTAACGCAATGCCTTTCTGGATATTCCGTCGTAATAAATCTACCAGCTCGTCGGTCTTTTTTACGGCCTTCTGGATCCATTCAAACGTGATCACCCGCACCAGACCGTCCAACTCCCGCTGAATGTCAAAGTTTCGCAGCGTGGCGTTTCTAGCTTCGCACCGAAGAAGCAGCAAGTCATCCAGCAGCAGATAGAGCACTTTCAGATGGTTTTCCAGTTTTTCCGACCGGCTGGCGTTCAGCGCCTCGGACGTTTTCGCCCAATCCGCCCACGGCAGCAGTCCACATGCCGCACCCAGCAACGCCAACATCTGCGCCCGCCGCTTGTCGTAGGCCTGCAGGTCGATGCTCATCGCCAGGCCCGGAGAACCCGCCGCCAGCGCCACCCGCCGGTCAACGTCCTTCAGTCCCTTCTCCTGGGCAAACGCCGCCATCTCCGCCTTGTTCAGAGGCGTCAGGTAAATTGGGACCGACCGCGACCGGATCGTCGGCAGCAGGTCATAAGAGTTCGTCGCCGTCGCCACGATGATCAGGTATTCCGGCGGCTCTTCGAGAGTCTTCAGCAACGAATTCGCCGCCTGCTCGTTCGCCCGGTCGATCTGATCGATCAGGAAGACTTTCCGCGGACCCTTTAACGGCCCGTACTGCGCCCGCTCTTTCAAGACCCGCATCTGCGGAATCGAAATCTGCCGCAGCGGCCCCTCCGGGCAAAACGTCAGAAAATCAGGATGCGAACTGAAGAGAATCGGATCGTCGTTTCGCTTCTCCGCCGTCCACTTCTCTCGCTCCGCAATCACGTCCTGATTCTTTTCAAGCGACAGGTCGTCCTGCTCGATCAGCTCCGGATGACCGACAATCGACGCCGCGAATCGGCGCACCAAGGTAGCTTTGCCGATGCCCTCGGGGCCTGCCAGCAGGATCGTCTGCGGCATCCGCTGTCCGCGCACCATCTCCTGCAGCACGCGCTGCGCCTCGGCGTTGCCGTGGAAGTTTTCATACATGCGGTGCCACCTCCGCCCAGATCGCCGCCGCTACCGCCTCTATGCTCTGCCCCGCGTCAATCGTGCGGATGCGCTCCGGCTCCGCTGCCGCCAGGGTCAGGTAGCCCGCCCGAACCCGGTCGTGGAACTCCTCCGACTGCGCCTCCATCCGCGATTCGTCCGGCCCATCCTGCTCGGCGTTTCTCGCCCGCGCACGCGCCAACCCTGTCCGGTAATCGATGTCCAGATAAATTGTCAGGTCGGGCGCCACCTCCTGGCAGGCTATGGCGTGCAACTCTCGCACCAGCCCCCCCGTTAACCCTCGCCCTTCGCCCTGATATGCCAACGTCGAATCCGTAAACCGATCGCTGATCACGATCCGGCCCGCCCCCAACGCGGGCCGGATCCACTCATCCACGTTCTGCGCCCGGCAAGCGAAATACAGCAGCATCTCGGCCCGCGGCGACAAGGCATCATTGGCCGAATCGAGCAGAATCCGCCGGATCTGCCGGCCAATCGGTGTGCCGCCCGGCTCCGCCGTCTCGAGCACATCTTTCCCCATCGAACGCAGCCGCTCTAGCAGCAGTCGCATCTGCGTCGTCTTCCCGCAGCCGTCGCCTCCTTCAAACGAAACGAAAAAGCCGCGTTTAGTCATAGACAAAGTGCAGGACCTTCTTCAAGTCTTCCCACGCTTCCCGCTTCGCGTTCTGGTTATATGGGCGCAGTAGATACGACGGATGATACGTCACCATCACCGGGATATCGTGCCACTTCTGCCAATTGCCTCGGAGCTTTGTCACGCCCTCTTTGGTACCCAGCAACGCCTTCGCGGCCGTCGACCCCAACGCGCAAATCGCCTTCGGCTTAATCGCCAACAACTGCCGGAATAGGAACTGTCCGCAGATCTCCATCTCGTCCGGCATCGGCGTCCGGTTCTCCGGCGGCCGGCACTTTACGACGTTGGCGATAAACACATCTGATCGCGTGATGGAGATCCCCTCTTTCGACGCCGTGCCTTCAATCATCTGCGTCAGCAACTGCCCGGCCCGGCCCACAAACGGCAGTCCACTGGCATCCTCATCCGCGCCCGGGCCTTCACCTACAAACACGAGCCGCGACCCTTCGTTACCAGAACCGAACACAATCTTGTTGCGTCCCTCGCAAAGGCGGCACCGGCGGCAGTCCCCAATATCGCTCCGGATCGCCTCCAACGTGTCGCCTTCCGGCGCCAAGGGAATCAAAATAGGCGGTGTTATTTTCATAGAAACGGCAGGAGGAGGCGTCGGCCTCACAACGGTCTTCGGGGCCGGTAGCGGCGGCAATAGCGAGTTCAGGTCTTCCACCAGCTCCGGCAACTCCTCTCTCAGCGACTGCGGAGGCGGAGCCATCCGCACGGAGGCCGGTTGGATCGCCGGCCTGGCGGGTGGAGCCTTCCGCGCGGGCAGCGGTGGCAGGATCGAGTTCAAGTCCTCGGCCAACTCCGGCAACCCTTCGGCCTGCAACGCCGAGCCGCGCTGATAAATCGTCTTCACCCCTAAGTCTTGGTAGAACTCAAGGAACTGTCGAATCTCTTCCCGGGTCATTGCTTTGCGTGGAGCGCCAGCCGCAGCCGAAGCGCCTGATCGAAGATCTGATGGGCCACATCGCGTTTGGAGGCCCGCTCGATATGGTGCGTCTCGCCGGTCCTTAGCACCAGCGTCACTTCGTTCTCATCGGATTCAAACCCGGTGCCGGCTTGGTTCACCAAGTTGCCCACCACCATATCCGCGTTCTTGGTGGTCATCTTGCGCTTGGCTTCCGCCACTAGATTCTGCGTTTCGGCGGCGAATCCAATCAAGAGCCGGTCGCCCTTCTTGGCGCCAACCTCGGCCAGAATATCCGGCGTTGGGTCCAGGTCCAGCGTTACTCGCGTCGCCGTCTTCTTCAACTTCTGGGCCGCAATCTCCGCCACATGATAATCGGCCACCGCCGCGGCCTTAATCAAGATGGTCGCCGGCTCCAAATGCGCCATCACGGCATCCCGCATCTCTCTCGCCGACCGCACCTGCACCAAGTCCACTCCCGGCGGCGTGGGCAAGTGGACCGGCCCGCTCACCAAAACCACGTGAGCTCCGCGCGCCGAGGCCGCCTCGGCCAGCGCGTAACCCATCTTGCCGCTCGAACGGTTCGAAATGTATCGCACCGGGTCAATCGCTTCCTGGGTCGGCCCCGCCGTAATTACCACCGTCTCGCCGCTCAAATCCTGCTGCCGCGTTGTCGCCAGCACGGTATCGGCGATTGCTTCCACCTCTGCGAGTCGGCCCGGACCCACCGTGCCACACGCCAAGTCTCCACTGTCCGGGCCCACAATCCGGTGGCCCCGCGCCCGCAGCGTTGCCAGATTGGCCTTCGTCGCCGCATGCTCCCACATATTCGTGTTCATCGCCGGGGCCAACACCACCGGCCCGGCAAACGCCAAGTACAGTGTCGACAGAAAGTCGTCCGCGAGTCCATGCGCAAACTTCGCCAGCAGGTCCGCTGTCGCCGGAGCCACCACCAGCACGTCGGTCTCCTGCGCTACGCCGATGTGCTCGACGGAACTTGCCAGCACCGCCTCCGGCGACCGACCGTCGAACAACCCGGTAATGACCTTCCGCCCGGTCAGTGCGGCAAACGTCAGTGGCTGGATGAACTCGGTCGCGCTTCCCGTCATCACCGTATTCACGGCGCACCCCCGCCTCATCAGCGCACGCGCCAACTCCGCCGCCTTGTACGCAGCTATCCCGCCACCAACTCCCAGGACGACGTTCATGCCGCCCTCGGGTTTAACTACGTCTCGACGCGATCTCGGCCAGATTCGCATCGCGAATCGGGTCTTCGTACTGGATCAAGCCACGGCGCACTTCTTCAAGCGCGGTCACCGTCGGCTTCCGCGAAGTCGTCGGCAGGAAGGAACGGTTGCCATTCTGCAACTGCCGTGCCCGCTTCGCAGCCACGATGATGAAGCGGTAGGTGCTGGACTCGGGATCGTCAGGAATGGCGAAATTCGCGTTGCGGGGTGTGATGGTATCTGCCATGAAACTCAATGCCTCTAAAACGAACCCAAAACTCGCTTCACCGGGCCTTCCATCCGGTGCCGGCGTAACCGCTCGGCTCGGATGATACTGCGAAGGTCCGCCACCGCGGCGTCCAGTTCATCGTTGATTAGAATGTAGTCGTAGATACCGTACTGGCTCGTCTCGGCCTTGGCTTCCCGCAGGCGGCGCTCAATCACTTCCGGCTGATCCTGAGATCGGGCTCGCAAGCGGCGCTCCAACTCGGATCGGTCCGGAGGCAGAATAAAAATCAATACGGCGTCAGGTACTCGCTCCCGTAATTGTCTCGCACCCTGTACGTCGATGTCCATGACCAGGTCGCAGCCCTCCGCCGCCGCCCGGTCGATCTCGCTCTTGTGCGTCCCGTAGTAATTTCCAAAGACATTCGCGTATTCCAGGAATTCGCCCTGCCCCGCCCGCAATTCAAAGTCTTCCTTCGACGTGAAGTAATAGTCCACTCCGTCCAGTTCCGGCCCCCGCGGTGCCCGGGTCGTGTAGCTTCTCGAAAACGTCAGTTGCGAATCGGTACGCCGCGCATCGCGCAGAATCGTCGACTTCCCCGTCCCCGAAGGCGCCGAAATGACAAAAAGAATGCTCATTCCAGGTTCAAAGACTGCTCCCGGATTTTTTCAATGTCGGCCTTGATCCCTAACGCTACTTCGGTCAACGAAATTCCCTGCTCGCCCAGCCCATTCGTCTTTGAAAGCATCGTGTTCGCCTCCCGGTTCATCTCCTGCAGCAGGAAGTCCATCTTCTTGCCCACCTCGCCGCCCTTGGTGAGCATCTGGTCGAGTTGTTCGGAGTGGATCTCCAGCCGCGCGATCTCTTCGCCGATGTCGCTCTTGTCGGCCAGGATAGCCGCCTCCTGCACCAACCGCTGCGGATCAATCGCGACCCCACCCAGCAACTCCGCCAACCGGTCCCGCAGCCGTTGCTGAAACGCGGGCAGCGCCCGGCTCCGAATATCCCGCACCGTCGCCACTGCGCTGCGAATCGCCTTCGTCCGCTCCACCAGCACGGCCGCCGTCTCCGCGCCTTCCCGTTCCCGCGCCAGATTGAGATTGGTCAAAGCGTCGTCGAGCAAATCCACTAGAAACGCTTCCAGTTCCGGCTCCGGCTCCTTTTCGACGATCGGCTCGAACATCCCGGGCACCCGCAGCGCCGCGTTCAAGTCCGGCTGGGAAGTGATGGAGTGCCGGTGTCCCGCCAGCCGGAACGCATCGAGATAGGTGTCGAGCAAAGCCAGGTTCAGGGCCAGCAACGCCTGGGCTTTGTTCCGGTGATACTGCACCCGGATCTCGATATGTCCTCGCGACATTCGTTTGCGGACCAGTCCGCGCATCGCCGTCTCGTAAGGGTCCAGCGCCGCTGGCATCTGAAAATGCAGATCCAGCCCGCGATGGTTCACGCCCTTTACGGTGATCACAGCCTCTCCGTCCGGGCTCTGCCGCCTCACCCGTGCAAATCCCGTCATACTGCGTATGCTCATGAGCCTTCCATTATGCAGAAGCCGGAGGGTCCGGTTCAAGGAACTGTAACGCTTCCTGCCTCCGGCCGATGGAGGCGAATATGAAACCGCTTGCCAAATTAGCGGACAATTGGAGACACAGCCATGAACGTCGCACATCGTTGGAGCCAGATCCAAGGCCTGCCAGATCAACTGCACGACCTCGTCGATCCTGAATTGCCTGCGCTCCGAAGAGTTTGGCTGGAACAGAAGAGCGGCCTTGAAACTGCTGGGCGCGTCGCCGACTTCACCCAGCGACTAGTTCGGGAGTATGCCATTGAGGGCGGAATCATTGAACGGGCATATACTCTGGATCGAGGCGTTACCGAAACTCTCATTGAGCGTGGCATCGATGCCGCACTGATCCCGCACCACGCAACGAACAGAGACCCGCAGTATGTCGCCCAGGTCATCCAAGCGCATCAGCAAGTTGTGGAAGGCGTCTTCGAACTCGTACGGGGAGGTCGGCCACTGACGACAAGCGTGATGAAAGAGATGCACGCAGCACTGCTCCAATACGAGTCGACCGTGCCAGCCGTTGACTCCTTGGGCCGAATAGTAGAAGTTCCGCTCTTAAAGGGCGCATACAAGAAATTCTCGAACAATCCGCAGCGACCGGACAAAAGTATCCATGAGTACTGCCCTCCGGAACATGTTGAGTCGGAAATGGATCAACTCATCGCCATGCATAGTGCACATGAGGTGCGTAAAGTCCCTACAGAAGTGGCTGCTGCCTGGCTCCATCATGCTTTCACCCAGATCCATCCGTTCCAGGATGGCAACGGACGGATCGCTCGTCTGATCGCAAGCTATGTCCTGATCAAAGACAATTATTTCCCGTTAACCTTAGTCGATCGTCAGGATCGCGAGTCGCATATCGAAGCCCTGGAAGCCGCAGATAGCGGTGACCTCAAACCTTTAGTTCGGCTCTTCAGCGCAGTCCAGCGGAGGACCTTCGTAAAGGTCTTGGGAATCGCAAGCACCGTCCAACGGCGAGCCGGCATCGATCAGATCATCTCTGCCGCGAAACAAGCACTCGCATCGAGGAAAGAATCCCACTATTTCAGGCTGGATCAGGCGAAACGAACTGCTCGGTCGCTCCATAGTTTGACAGTTTCGAACTTGGAGTCGGTAGCCCAAATACTACGTCGCGACTTGGCAGCGCTTTCGCCAGAGTTCCACTTCCGTGTCGATTCGGAAGTGAATGAAGGACAGCGGCGGCACTACTTCCGCGGCCAAGTCGTTGAAGTTGCCGAATCGCTAGACTACTTCGCCAATATCAGTCTGTATCACGACTGGGTAAGGCTGATCATCAAGACCGGCGATCAGTCAGAAATCCTCGTTTCGTTCCATGGAATCGGGTCCGAGTATAGTGGCGTCCTCGTCGCTTCAGTTGGCTTCTATCGCCGGGTAGCTACAGACGAGGGCGATCGCGAAACCACCCGCACCGCTTCGCCGGCTCAGTCGGTTTTTCAGATCAACTACCTGGAGGAGCCCGGCGATGCGGAAAAGCGATTTGAGCAATGGTTGCAGGGTGCGCTGACCGGAGCGCTCGAGATATGGCGGACAGGGCTCTGAGGCCTGGGGGTTGTCGCCAACACCAGAACAGCCCTACTGCGGCGACCCCTCAGAAAACTGTAACTCGTGCAGCCGCTGATACATCCCCCCCGCCCCCACTAACTCCTCGTGCGAACCCGTCTCTACTATCCGCCCCTTCTCCAGCACAATGATCTTGTCCGCTCGCCGGATGGTCGACAACCGGTGCGCAATCACGATCACCGTCCGCCCGTGCATCAGGTTCCCCAGCGCCCCCTGCACCAGTGCCTCGCTCTCGGTATCCAAATGCGAAGTCGCCTCGTCCAGCACCAGTACTGGTGCGTTCTTCAGCAACGCCCGCGCAATCGAAATCCGCTGCCGCTGCCCTCCCGATAGCCGTGTCCCCCGCTCCCCGATAATCGTCTCAAACCCCTGCGGCATCTGCTCGATAAAATCAAGCGCCAACGCATTCCGTGCCGCCTCCCGCACCTCTTCCTCGCTCGCCTCCGGCCGCCCATATCGCAGATTATTCGCCACCGTGTCATTGAACAAAAACGTATCCTGCGCCACAATCCCGATCTGCTTCCGCAGCGAATCCAGCGTCAACTCCCGAATGTCCATCCCATCCATCCGTATCGCCCCCGCCTCCGGATCGTAGAACCGGGGCAGCAGCGACGCCAGCGTCGATTTCCCAGCCCCGCTCGGCCCCACCAGCGCCACAATCTCCCCGGCCCTCACGGTAATCGAAACATCCGCCAGCACCGGCCCCTCGCTCGTCGGATACCGGAATGTCAAATGCTCTATAGCAATCTCCCGTTCAAACTTTCGCAACTCCTTCTCACCGCTCACAACCGCCGACGGCTGGTCCAAATACTCAAACACCTTCTGCGAAGCCCCCAACGCCTGCTGGAAGATGTTGTGGATCCCCACCAGTCGCTTCACCGGCTCATACAGCATCAGCAAAGCAATCACGAAACTCGTAAACTCGCCCGCCGTCATCGCCCCGGCCCGAATCTCCGTCCGCGCGTAAATCAGCAGGCCAATCACCGTCACCGCACCCATGAACTCAATCAAAGGCGACGCAATCGCCTGCTGCATCACATATTTCAAATTGCTCCGCCGCAGCCGTCGCCCTGCCTCCCGGAACCGCGTCGATTCCACCGCCTCCGCCCCGAACGACTTCACCACATGGTGCCCGCTCAGCGTCTCCTGCAGAATCTGATTCACCTCCGCCGTATCGTCCTGCGCCTTCCGTGTCGACCGCCGGATCTTTCGCCCCAACTGCACCGTCGGTAACATCACAATCGGCACCACGGTCACGCTGAACAGCGCCAACTTCCAAGACGTCTGGAAGATCACAAACAGCAAGGCTAGCGCGACAAACGTCTGCCGCATCCAGTCCGCCAGAATGTGCGACGTCGCGACTTGGATCTTCTCGATGTCGTTCATGATTGACGACATCAACCGGCCCGTCGACGTGGTTTCGAAAAACTGCGCGTCCTGCCGCAGCACCCTTTCAAAAACAGCCTGCCGCAAATCCGTCACCGCCGAAATTCCCACCCGGTTCACTAAATAGTTGCCGAAGTAGTCCGCTGCTCCGCGCACGAAAAACGCGGCGATCACAATCAGCATCACCCCGGTCACATACCCGTCCGGGCCGCCCGGGCTCAGCACCTGGTCATAGATCGGCCGGATCAGGTACGCGATCAACCCCTGCGCCCCTCCCGCCATCGCCATCAGGATCACCGACGCGATCAGCGACCCCATATAAGGACGCACATATTGCAGAATCCGCTTCATAGCCGGTCCACCGCCGCCAACACCTCTTCCACCATGACGTTGCCCATCGAACCCCGCCCGTTCACCACCTCCGCCCGCACCCGCCAAGGCGCCCAGGTCACTGCATCCGACGGCCCGAAGATCACCACCTGCTTCACTCCAAACGCCGCCGCCATATGCGCCGGTCCGCTGTCGTTGCCCACAAACAACGACGCCCCTTTAAGCAGCGTCATCGTTTCCTCAAGCGGCGCACCCACCACCGTCTGGTACCCCGCAAACGCCGACAAGTCATCCCCCGGCCCCCCAATGAATACCGGCTCCAATCCTTTCAAATGCTCCGCCACCGCCAGGAATCCCGCTGCGTCCCAAGACTTGTCCACCGCTGAAGCCACCGGATGGATCACCGCGTACAGTTTCTCCGCCAAGCGCGGCCGGGCGAACAAACGAGCCCGCGGCACCTCCGCCATCGGCACTCCCAGATAAAACATTCCCGATGCTAAATGTTCCGCCGTGTGCACCGGCCTCTCCACCCCGAGTACCTCCTGCGCCCGCGGCATCTTCACGTTATAAACCGCCTGTGCCGTGAAGTGCTGAAATCCAGCGCGCAGTCCCGCCAACGCAAACGCAGTCAACCACACGCTCCGCGATCCCCCATGAAAGTTGATCACCAGCTTCGGGCCCCAGAACGTCAACTCCCCTGCGGCCGGGCTGAACACGGCATCCACATCCGGGTTCCCGCGAAACACCGCCGCAAAGCGGTCCTCCACCACTACGGCAATCTTCAAATCCGGCCGGAAACTCTTCAACAGATGAATGGCCGGAGTCGTCAACACGCAATCACCCAACGAGCGCAGCCGGATGATTCCCACCTTCGCGTCCTCGGGCAGTTGCTCCAGTACGGTGTTCAATCTTCGACTTTCGCTTCGTCAATCAGCATCACCGGAATCTCATCCCGAATCGGGTAGACCCGGTGGCACTGCACGCATTTCAGCCCGCTGCCATCCACCTTCATATCCAAGCTCGTCTTGCAAAGCGGACAAACCAGAATCTCAAGCAACTCTTTGCTGATCGCCATCGTTAGCTCCGTGCCGCCTTCACCGCGGCCAGAAACAGCTTGGCCCGTTCGGTGAACACTTCGTACTTGCCGGCCTTAATCGTCTCGTTGTCGATCAGCTCGCTGCCCACGGCCACTGCCGCCGCCCCGGCCTTTAAGAAGTCCGCAATCGTTTCTAAATTCACGCCGCCCGTCGGAATCATTTCCACATGCGGCAGCGGCGCCTTTACGGCCTTGATGTATTTCGCCCCCCCCATGTTCGAGCAAGGGAACACCTTTACGAAATCCGCCCCCGCTTCCCACGCCGTCAGGATCTCGGTCGGCGTCAACGCCCCCGGACAGATCACGATGGAATACCGCCGCGCCATCTCAATGGTCGCCACTTTCAGCGCGGGCGTCACCAGAAAGCGCGCCCCCGCCAGAATCGTGGCGCGGGCGGTCTCCGGATCCAGCACCGTACCCGCGCCAAGTATCATCTTGTCGCCAAACGCGTCCGCCAGCTTCTCAAGCGCCCGGATCGCCCCCGGCGTCGTCATGGTGATCTCCGCAGAGCGAATTCCCCCTTCGTAAACGGCTTCAATCGACTTGATGGCCGCCTCTTCGGAGTTCACCCGAATGATCGGAACTATCCCGATCTCGAGCATGCTGGAAACGATTTGCTGTTTGGTCATGAAACGACTAGATTACCAATCCACCACCGAGCCGTCATCCGCGTCATAGCTCTCCTGGTTTCGCCAGTCGTGCCCAATCTTGTCCGCCATCGCGTTTTCGTCAAGCTCGATGCCCAGCCCCGGACCCGTCGGCAGCTCCAGGTAACCCTCGCGAACGACGAACGGCTTTTTGATATACCCCTCGCCCAGGCTCACCTGCTCCTGAATCAGGAAATTCGGAATCGAGGCCGCAATATGCACGCCCGCCGCCAACGAAATCGGTCCCAGCGGATTATGCGGCGCGATCGACGCATAATAAGCCTCGGCCATCCCCGCAATCAGCCGCACCTCCGTAATCCCGCCCGCATGGCAAAGGTCCGGCTGCAGTATGGTCGCGGCCTTCCGTTCCAATACTTCGCGAAAGCCCCACTTGGTGAACACCCGCTCGCCCGTCGCAATCGGCAAATGCGTGCCCCGCGCAATCTCGGCCATAATGTCGTGGTTCTGCGCCTGGCACGGCTCTTCAATGAACATGGGGTTATACGGCTCCATGCCCTTGATCAACATCTTGGCATGCGCCGGCGAAATCGCCCCATGGAAGTCAACGCCGATATCGACGTTATCGCCCACCGTCGCCCGCAACTCCGCAAACTTCTCAATCGCGTACTTCACTTCCGCCGGGGTCTCGATGTACCGCGCCGGACGCCGCTTCGCCGGACCCGTCTTGAACGCCGTGAAACCCTTCTTCAGGTCCGCCTTCATCGATTCCGGGGTCCGCGAATGCGCATAAACCCGAATCCGGTTCCGCGTCGGCCCGCCCAGCAACTCGTACACCGGCACACCCAGCGCCTTGCCCTTGATGTCCCACAGCGCCTGGTCAATGCCGCTCAATGCCGAAGTCAACACCGGGCCGCCCCGATAGAATGCATGGCGGTAAATCGCCTGCCAGTGATGCGTCACCGCCCGCGGGTCTTTCCCCACCAGGTACGGTTCAATCTCCTTGATGGCCGTCGCGCACGTCAACGCGCGCCCTTCCACCACCGGCTCGCCGAGGCCCACGATCCCCGCGTTCGTGTGAATCTTCAGGAACAGCCAACGCGGCTTGACGAGAATCGTCTCCAGCTTCGTAATCTTCAGGTTGTCTTTCTTGGCGATCGGCGCGTTCTGCGCCAGCGCCGGGTTCTCTTGGAACAGCGTGGTCAGGCCCGCTGCGCCCAGCCAGTTCCGTCGGGAAAAAGTGCTCATAGCGCCCTCCACTCTATCAAGCGAAATGCACCCACAGGCTCCCGACGGCCAACAGAATTGCCACCGTCGCCGCCACCTCCATTCGCGTCCCTCGCAGATGGCTGAACGCCATCGTCAATTCCTCTATGCCCGGCTTCACCGTCGATAGCTTCGACACCACCACCATCAGAAGCACGCACAGCGCAAACACCCCCACGCTGAAGTTCAGAAAGCTGATCGCCACAATATCGTTCAAACCGCCCAAATCCATCTTGAACGCGTTCCGCAGCACGTCCAGCAGAAACCGCCCTCCGCCGATCACGCCGCCCACAATTAAAGTCGTAATCGCCGCCCGTGGCGTCGCTCCTTTCCACAAAATCCCGGTCAAAAAGGTCGCCGCAATCGGCGCGCCCACGTAAGCCTGCACGCTCTGTAAATACTGATAAACCTGATCGTTCAAGTTCCGGATAAACGGAATCCAAACCACCGACAACACCACAATGAACCCCGTCGAGTACCGCCCGAAGTTCACCAGTTGCCGCTCCGTCGACTCCGGCCGCCACTTCTTGTAAATGTCCATCGTCAGCAGCGTCGAGCAGGAATTGAACACGCTCGACAGCGAACTCATCAAAGCCGCCAGCAGCGCCGCCACCATCAACCCCTTAATCCCCGGGGGCAACAGCCGCATCACCATCAGCGGATATGCGTTGTCGCCCGTCACCTCCGTCGGCCACAGCGCCTTCGCAATCAACCCGGGCAGCACCAGGATGAACACCGGCAGTATCTTCAGCGCCGCGCAGAACAGCGTCCCGTACCGCGCCTGCTGCAAATTCCGGGCCGACAGCGTCTTTTGCACAATCACTTGATCCGTACACCAGTACCAAGTCCCCAGAATCAACGTCCCGAAGATCGTCCCCACCCACGGATACGCCGGGTCACTCGCCGGCTTCACCATATGGAAGAAGTCCGGGGGCAGGGAACTGCGCAACGCCTCAAACCCACCTACCTGATTCAGTCCAATCACCGTCAGCACAATCGCCCCCGCCACCAGCAGCACGGCCTGAAACACGTCCGTGTAGATCACCGCCGCCAACCCGCCAAAGATCGTATAGACCCCCGTCGCCACCACCAGCAGAATCGCCGAGGTCATGTAGTCCCATCCCAAAATCTCCCGGATCAGAATGCCGCCCGCGAACAGACTCACCGAAATCTTCGTGAACACGTAAGCGAACAACGAAACCCCCGTCAGGTACCAACGGCATCCCGGCGAGAACCGTTTCTCCAAAAACTCCGGCATCGTGAACACCTGGCTCTTCAGGTAGTGCGGTACGAACAGCCAGCCCAGCAACAGCAGGCACACCGCCGCCGACCACTCGTAGCAGCCCACCGCCAAACCCGTCGATGCCCCGCTCCCCGCCAGCCCAATAAAGTGTTCGCTCGAAATGTTCGTCGCAAACAGCGACGCCCCCACCGCGAACCATCCCACGTTCCCGCCCGCGAGAAAATATTCCGTCGTGTTCCTCTCCTTCAGAGAGTGGTAGATCCCAATCCCGAACACAATCACGAAGTAGACGGCGATGATAGACCAATCAAGCATGCGCCATAGTGTACTGAAACCCGGCCAATTCCTCTACTTCCACATCACGAATACTGCATGCTGGATCTGCCGCCGCGCCCCTTCCGAGAGCCACGGATACTGAGCCGCCGCTGCCGGCGCCAACGCATATCCCGCCATCTGGCTGAATCCCCCGGCTACTCTCTCCCGGATCGCCCGCCCGCGCACCCGTTTCAATGCAATCCCGTTCGTGCTGCGGAAACGAGCTCCCCGCCATCGTCTCGAAAGAATTGTATTCATCGCCGCTCTGGCCGCTTCCGTCTCCATCCGGATATCATGAGCAGACCGCCATGGCCACTCCCACTTTCAACCGCCGCCACTTCCTCGGGGCCCTCGCCGCCGCCAGCGCCGCCCGCGCCCAGCAGCGCCCCCCCAATGTCGTCTTCATCATGGCTGATGACCTCGGTTACGGCGACCTCGGCTGCTACGGTCAGAAGCGCATCAAAACCCCCAACCTCGACCGAATGGCCGCCGAAGGTATCCGCTTCACCCAAGCCTACGCCGGCTGCACGGTCTGCGCCCCCTCCCGGTCAGCCTTCATGACCGGCTATCACACTGGCCACACCCGCGTCCGCGGCAACGGCAAGAACGAGACGTTGCTACGCTCTGGCGACTTCGTGCTACCGGAGCTCTTCAAAAAGGCAGGCTACTCCACCGGCATGTTCGGCAAATGGGCCCTCGGCGGCGTCGGCTACCCCGGCTATCCCACGAAGAAAGGTTGGGACACCTGGTTCGGCTTCTTCAGCCAGTCCCAAGCCCATCTCTACTACCCCGGCATGATCCTCGACGGCGACCACGCCCTCGAACTTACCGGCAACTGGGGTGGCAAGAAACGCCAATACGCCCCCGACCTCTTCCTCGACCGAACCCTCAAGTTCCTCGACGCCAACCAGTCCAAGCCTTTCTTCCTCTACTTCGCCTCCACCATCCCCCACGCCAACAACGAACTCGGCCGCGACACCGGCGACGGCATCGAAATCGCCGAGGACGCCCCGTACTCCGCCGAACCCTGGCCCCCGCTAGAACGCAAATTCGCCGCCACCATCACGCGCCTCGACCGCGACATCGGCCGCATCTTCGACAAGCTGAAGGCCCTCGGCCTTGACAACAATACGCTCGTGATGTTCAGCTCCGATAATGGCCCGCATAAGGAAGGCGGCCACGATCCCGAGTACTTCCAGTCCTCCGGCCCCCTCCGCGGCATCAAGCGGAGTCTTACGGAAGGTGGCATCCGCGTACCCTTCATTGCCCGCTGGCCCGGCAAGATAAAGCCCGGCCAGGTCTCCGATCATCCTTTCGCCTTCTGGGACATGATGGCCACCTTCGGCGAAATCACGAACCAGGCCGTGCCCAAAGACACGGACGGCCTCTCCATCCTCCCCGCCCTCACTGGCGGCAAGCCCAAAGTCCACGATTTCTTCTATTGGGAGTTCCATGAAGGCGGCTTCAAGCAGGCGCTCCGCGTCGGAAACTGGAAGTACGTCAAGCCTGCTCTCTACGACCTCAGCAAGGATCTCAACGAGACCACCGACCTCGCCGAACAGAACCCCGAAGTGGTCGCCCGCATGGAGAAGATCCTCGCTACCGTCCGCACAGACTCCCCGGACTTCCCGATCCGGTAGCCGCGGCGCCCGTGCGCTCGATCTAATCCAATCGCTCCATCCAGATCTCCCACTCCCGGTCCACGAACCCCCACTCCGGATTCAACTGCGGATCCCGTAGCTTCCGCAACAAATCCCGGAACTCCCCCTCGTCCTTCGCCCGGAACTCAAAGTAGGTGAGGAAATCGTACTCTCCGCCGCCGCCTTCACCCGCGCCGTGATAAAGCCGTCGGAACACCCGGTCTATATACGGCTCCCCAATCTGCGTATGCCCCGCCCGCCCCTGCCGCCGCGCAAAATACCCCTCTCGCTCCTGCGCCGGCAGCGCCCACCACGCTGCCGACTTCCGGATTGGAATCAGCACGGCCCGCACCGAACCGCCCCCTCCCCGGAACTCTTGGCGCGATCGCGCCAACGCCGCCACCTGCGCCGGACTCGTATATCGCAGAGGCCCTGTTGCACCCCGGTACACTACCGCACCCTTGGCCTCCCGCGGTCCATCCGACTCCCATCGCGTCATCGCCCACCCCGGTTCGGGCCGCCGCCCGGCCTCTCCCCGTACCACCCTTACCGCCTCCACACGGTACTGGTCCTCCCGCTCCTGCCGCGGACCTCCCACGGCCCGCGCGGCTGCTACAAATGTGGCATGAATAGAGTTCGTTCCCAACATAGGCCTCGCGATGATATGGGTTCCCAATAACGTCACCACAGCCTCTCGGCGGTTCAAGATCGGCATACACTCACATTCGTTCTCCGGCCGCTGGAAGTTACGCGAAACGACCGAAGGAATTCAAGAGAGTTGGGCCCGCCTAAGCTTGTTTCCCAATCGCGATCCTCGCATCGACGACCAGATTCCCGGTTATGGTCCCGGCGGATTGCCGAACTGATATGGTGCTCGATACTTCGGCGGTCGTATGCATTATTCGACAGGAGCTGGAAGCTGTGGAAACTGGAAAACGAGATAGTTGTTCTGAAGCGCTGAACTTTGGCGACTACTACCTATACTTCTGACCCGTTGCATGACCCACCAACCCGCCAGCAAAACCCCTCCCCCCGGGCGCTAGCAGAATTAACTCCGGCCATCCCTTTAGAAACGGCACCGAGAGAACGTCCGGATAGCCGGCCAAAGCGTGGCCGATGTAGGCGGCGAGTGAAATGAAGAGCACCCAAGCTCCCAGCAGCGGCAGCGGCGCCCGCCGCCTTGCCCGCACCATGGCGGCCAGCAGCATCGCGGCTGTTGCCAATAGCCCCGCGCACTCCGGAGCCATGGGGCAGGCCGGGTCGTGCGGCTTCAACCTCCGGTTGCCCAGGCACTGCCATCACCTGGGCGCCCAGGCAAAACTCCGTTTACTGATCAGATTGCAACCTTCGCGGAGAAGATGGACTCACCCGTTGGCGACCGGGGCCTGCCCGGCGCCCAACACCAGAAATCCGATCCCAATCGCCACCTGAATCAGCCGCACGGCCTATTGGCGCCAATACCCTCCACGAAGTTCCCGCCCGGATCCCCGACAATACTTCTATGCCCATGCAATACCCCCAAACCATCCTCACCGAAATCCCCACCGCCGCCGACCCCGCCCTCCAGCACCTGCTCGATACCTACGCCAGCGAAATTAACAAGACCTTCTCCGTCTGGATCAGCTTCCCTCCGGACGCCCTCCCCTACCGGCCCCATCCCAAATCCAGCACCGTCCAGGAGATCCTTTCTCACCAGCTCCTCTCCGAACGCCGCTTCTTCGGCGAATTCCTCGGCACTCCCGAACCGCCCCCCGCCGAAATCCTCCCCCCGGTCCCCGGCCCTGCCGCCTACGCCGCCCGCCTCGTCGAACTCGCCCGTCCTCGCTTGGCCCACCTCGCCCTGCAGCCCACGCCGTGGTGGCACGAACGCGTCCCCTTCTTCGATGTCGAACGCGAGCGGATCTGGATCTTCTGGCGCCGAGTCCTCCACACCGCCCACCACCGCACCCAGCTAACCGTCTATCAGCGGCTCCGCGATCAACCCGTCCTCCCTACCTACGGCCCCACCGCCGACGTCACCTGGGACGGCGCCGATCCCACCCTCACCGTTGAAGCCGCCGGCCGC
Source organism: Bryobacterales bacterium (assembly GCA_038215275.1). Classification (GTDB taxonomy): domain Bacteria; phylum Acidobacteriota; class Terriglobia; order Bryobacterales; family Bryobacteraceae. The sequence continues at coordinate 56,637 of JBBQRA010000004.1, forward strand.
TCCAGCGAGTAAGATTCATCTATGCCGCAGATCGTCAACTCCCGCTTCGTCCTCGCCGTCCGCAATCTCGAAATCTCTACGCGCTACTACGTCGATGTCCTCGGCTTTCAAAAGGATCCCATCGACGCCGAAGGCTGGAGCTTTCTCGCCCGCGACACCATCCGCCTCATGATCGGCGAATGCGCCGACGATCGTGCCGCCAGTGAACTTGAAAACCACTCCTACTTCGCCTATTGGAACGTTGAGGGCATCGACGACCTCTACCGCGAGTTCGTCTCAAAAGGGGCTCTCCTCATCTCACCCCCGACGAGCAAACCCTGGGGCCTCCGTGAGTTCGGACTCACCACCCCCGACGGCCATCGCATCACCTGCGGGCAAGCACTCTGATCCGTTTAGCCGAAACGCCCCGCAATATAATCCCCCGTTCGGGGATCCCGCGGATTCGTGAACAGCTGCTCCGTCGGGCCGTGCTCAACGACCTCCCCAAGAAGCATGAAGAAGCACTCTGCGCTCACGCGCCGTGCCTGGGCCATGCTATGCGTGACGATCACAATCGAGTACTCCGCCGCGAGCCGGCCAAGTAACTCTTCAATCGCCAGCGTCGCCTTGGCGTCGAGCGCGGAGCAAGGCTCGTCAAGCAGAATGATCTCGGGTTTCAGCGGAAGCAGCCGCGCGATGCAAAGGCGCTGCTGCTGTTCTAGCGCGAGTTCGGTCGCCGGGGTATGAAGCCGGAAACGGAGATCCTCCCAAAGGCCGACCGCCGTAAGCGCCTCCGCCACGGCCGCTTCGGCAGCGTCGCCCGGTTCATGAATACGAAGCCCAAAGGCGACATTCTCATATATCGAGATCGGCAGCGGGTTGGGGCGTTGGAACACCATGCCCACCGCCCGCCGCAGAGCGATCAAGGAAACTTCGGGCGAGAAGATCTCCTCGCCATGAATTCGAATCGAGCCTTCCACGCGAACCGTGGCGTCCCGTTCGCTAATACGGTTGAACGTGCGGAGTAGTGTAGACTTACCGCAGCCGGAAGGGCCGATAAGCGCAGTAATTTGGCGCTCCCGCATGCGGACGCTGACGTTGCGAAGCGCCTGAAATTCGCCATACCACAGGCTGAGGTTGTCCACTTCAATGCAGTTCATCCGAACGCCCCTCGGATGTAGTCGTAAGTGAGGGAGTTGGCGGGGTGGTCGGAGAACATTGCCTCGGTCGTTCCCTGCTCAATAATCGAACCGTTCCAAAGGAAGAGGGTGCGGTCGCTCAGGCGACGCGCCTGCTGGATCAGGTTGGTCACCAGAATAATCGTCAGCTTCGTCTTGAGCTCTCGAAGCACCTCTTCGATGCGCATCGTCGTCACCGGGTCGATCGCAATCGAGAACTCGTCCAGGCACAGAAGATCCGGAGAGTGCGATAGCGCCCGCGCAATCGTGAGCCGCTGCTGTTGGCCGCCCGAAAGTCGCGTTCCCAACTGACCAAGACGGTCTTTGACTTCGTCCCACAGCGCGGCCTGACGAAGACACGACTCCACCAGCCCGTCAAGATCAGCCCTCTTGCTCACCCCGGCCAGGCGCGGGGCAAACGCGACATTCTCATAAATCGACAAGGGCAGGCCCACCGGTAGCGGAGCCACCATGCCAACCTTTCGCCGAAGGTCGTGAACGTGGGGCGTCGTCAGCACCTGTTCGCCATCAAGCAGAACACTACCCGCCACCCGGGCGTCAACGTTGTAGTCGATCGTACGGTTCAGGATCCGGAGCAGAGAGGATTTGCCGGATTGTGCGGGGCCGATAATCGAGAAGATTTGGAAACGGGGAACCTCGAACGAGATTCCGTTCAGAGCGGCTTCTCCTCCGTAGTGCAGCGTCAGGTCCGAGACCGCGAGAATGTTGTCTACCAATTCTTCCGGCTCCGAAGATAGACGCGGAGAGCGATCGAGAGCGCATTCACGCCGAGGACCGTAGCCACCAGAACTACGGCG